>JBDSKT010000022.1:0-3004 GCA_039916765.1 Sphingomonas sp. | reverse complement strand
CGCCCGCTGGTGCCGCTCGACGGCGGCCGCTTCGCGACGTCGGACCTGAACGACCTGTACCGCCGCGTGATCAACCGCAACAATCGGTTGAAGCGTTTGATGGAGCTGCGCGCGCCGGACATCATCGTCCGTAACGAAAAGCGCATGTTGCAGGAAGCCGTCGACGCGCTGTTCGACAACGGCCGCCGCGGCCGCACGATCACTGGCGCCAACAAGCGTCCGCTTAAGTCTCTCAGCGACATGCTCAAGGGCAAGCAGGGTCGCTTCCGCCAGAACCTTCTCGGCAAACGCGTCGATTATTCGGGCCGCTCGGTCATCGTGACCGGACCGGAACTCAAGCTGCACCAGTGCGGCCTGCCCAAGAAGATGGCGCTCGAACTGTTCAAGCCGTTCATTTACGCCCGCCTCGACGCCAAGGGGCTGTCGATGACACTCAAGCAGGCCAAGAAGTGGGTCGAGAAGGAGCGCAAGGAAGTCTGGGACATCCTGGACGAGGTGATCCGCGAGCATCCGGTCATGCTCAACCGCGCGCCGACGCTTCACCGTCTTGGCATCCAGGCATTCGAGCCGGTGCTGATCGAGGGCAAGGCGATCCAGCTTCATCCGCTGGTCTGCTCGGCGTTCAACGCCGATTTCGATGGCGATCAGATGGCCGTTCACGTCCCGCTGTCGCTGGAAGCGCAGTTGGAAGCGCGCGTGCTGATGATGTCGACCAACAACATCCTCTCGCCCGCCAACGGCAAGCCGATCATCGTGCCGTCGCAGGATATGGTGCTGGGCCTCTATTATCTGTCGATGATGAAGGAAGGCGAGCCCGGCGAGGGCATGATGATTTCCGACATGTCGGAAGTGCACCAGGCGCTCGAGGCCAAGGCGGTAACGCTGCACACCAAGATCGTCAGCCGCGTGCCACAGACCGACGAGGCGGGTAATCAGTACCTCAAGCGCTATGAGACCACGCCGGGCCGAATGCTGCTGGGCGAAACTTTGCCAAGGTCGCACAAGGTGCCGTTCGAGACCGTCAACCGCCTCCTCACCAAGAAGGACGTCGGCGACGTGATCGACGAGGTCTATCGCCACACCGGCCAGAAAGAGACCGTGCTGTTCGCCGACGCGATCATGGCGCTCGGTTTCCGTCACGCGTTCAAGGCGGGCATCTCTTTCGGCAAGGACGACATGATCATCCCGGACGCCAAGGTCGCTTTGGTCGACGAGACCCGCGAGCAGGTGAAGGATTACGAGCAGCAGTATCAGGACGGCCTGATCACGCAGCAGGAGAAGTATAACAAGGTGATCGACGCCTGGAGCCGTTGCGGCGACCAGGTGGCCAATGCGATGATGGACGAGATCAAGGCGGTGCGGAAGCTTCCGAACGGCCGCGAGAAGGACATCAACTCGATCTACATGATGGCGCATTCCGGTGCCCGTGGCTCGCAGGCACAGATCAAGCAGCTCGCCGGCATGCGCGGGCTGATGGCCAAGCCGTCGGGTGAGATCATCGAGACGCCGATCATCTCGAACTTCAAGGAGGGGCTGACCGTCCTTGAATATTTCAACTCGACCCACGGCGCCCGCAAGGGTCTCGCTGACACCGCGCTCAAGACGGCGAATTCGGGTTACCTGACCCGCCGCCTGGTCGATGTGTCGCAGGATTGCGTCATCATCGAGCAGGATTGCGGCACCGAGCGGGCGCTCGAAATGCGTGCGATCGTGCAAGGCGGCTCGACCATTGCGTCGCTGGGCGAACGTATCCTTGGCCGCACCACGGCGGAAGACATCGTCGATTCGAAGACGGGTGAAGTCGTCATTCCCTCGGGCACACTGCTTGATGAGCCGATGATCACGAAGGTCGAGGCGATCGGGACGCAAGCGGTCAAGATCCGCTCGCCACTGGTCTGCGAAACCAAGATCGGTGTGTGTGGCAAGTGCTACGGGCGCGATCTCGCGCGCGGTACACCGGTGAACATCGGTGAGGCGGTCGGCGTGATCGCGGCGCAGTCGATCGGTGAGCCGGGCACGCAGTTGACGATGCGGACGTTCCACATCGGCGGCGCGGCGCAGCTCAACGAGCAGTCGAACCTCGAAGCCGTTGCCGATGGCACGATGGAATATCGCGACCTGCGTACCATCACCGACCAGCGCGGTCGCCGCGTCGTGCTGAGCCGCTCGGGCGAACTCGCGATCGTCGATATGGATGGCCGCGAGCGCGCGGTGCACCGCATCCCGTACGGCGCCTATGTGCTGTACGACGACGGCCATATCGTAACCAAGGGCGACCGGCTGGCCGAGTGGGACCCGTTCACCATGCCGGTGATCACGGAAAATCCCGGTGTGGTGAAGTATCAGGACCTGATCGAGGGCAAGACGCTCACCGAGCAGGCCGACGAGGCGACCGGCATCACACAGCGCGTGGTGACCGAGAACCGCGCCACGACAAAATCCAAGGAAGACCTCCGCCCGCGCCTGACGCTGACGGGGTCGGATTCGAGCGAGGCGGCGCGCTACATGCTGGCACCTGGCGCGGTGCTGTCGGTCGAGGACAATGCGACGGTCAAGGCCGGCGACGTGCTGGCGCGTGTCAGCCGCGAAGCCGCCAAGACGCGCGACATCACCGGCGGTCTGCCGCGCGTGGCCGAGCTGTTCGAGGCGCGCAAGCCGAAGGAGAATGCGATCATCGCCAAGGTCTCGGGCCGCGTCGTGTTCGGCAAGGATTACAAGGCGAAGCGCAAGATCGGCATCCAGCCGGAGGATGGCGGCGAGGTCGTGGAATATCTCATTCCGAAGTCGAAGGTGATCGACGTGCAGGAAGGCGATTTCGTCAAGCGCGGCGATAATCTGATCGGCGGCTCGCCCGATCCGCACGATATTCTCGAGGTCCTCGGCATCGAGCCGCTCGCGGAATATCTCGTGTCGGAAATCCAGGAAGTCTATCGACTCCAGGGCGTGAAGATCAACGACAAGCACATCGAGGTGATCGTTCGCCAGATGCTGCAAAAGGTCGAGA
>JBDSKT010000021.1:0-5771 GCA_039916765.1 Sphingomonas sp. | reverse complement strand
CGCTCGGGCGGCTCTACCCGGGCGAGGCCGCGCTAGAGAACGGTCTCGTCGTGGCGGTGACCGAGACGACCACGAGCGACGATGTCGAGGCGTTGGCCGGCGCGCTCGAGGAGGCGCTCGCCTGATGCCGAACCCCCTTCAAATGTTGGAAAATCCGTGGTTTGCTTGGCACATGTCGCCAGGCTTGTCTCCTTCGTGCCGGATTAACCCCGGCAACACGCGCCAGCGTGTGAAGAGTGTGAAGATTCGCCGCGAAAACGCGCCAGCGTGTGAAGATTCGTTTCGTTTCGCCGCGCGGCGCGTTGCTCAGGAAGGTGTGGTCCAATGTCGTTGAACCCGAGCGGTTGGCGCCCCGAAATCACCCCCGAGCGGCGCAGCGCGACCGAGAGCTTCACCGGTAACAAGGCGCTGATGCTGGAAGAGCCGCTGATCTTCGAGATCGGCGATAGGCATACGACCGGCGTGGATTTCACCGGCATCACCAACCCGGTACAGGCCGGCGCGCGATCGGAGGAGGCCGCAACTGCGCCCCTGCCATCGCCAGGCAACAAGCTGGGCTCGCTGTTCCGCGAGCAATCGATCGGTCTTCCCGGCCTCAGCGAGCCCGAAACCGTGCGTCACTATACCCGGCTGTCACGCCAGAATTACGCCATCGACCTCGGCCTGTTTCCGCTCGGCAGCTGCACGATGAAGCACAATCCACGCCTTAACGAGAAGATGGCACGGCTGCCCGGGTTCGCCGACGTCCACCCGCTCCAGCCCGTCGATACCGCGCAGGGCGCTCTCGAGGTGATCCACCAGCTCGCGCATTGGCTCGTTACACTCACCGGCATGGCGTCAGTGGCGATGAGCCCCAAGGCCGGCGCGCACGGCGAGCTGTGCGGCATCCTTGCGATCAAGGCCGCGCTGGAGGCGAAGGGCGAGGGGCACCGCAAGGTCATCCTCGTTCCGGAATCCGCACACGGCACCAACCCCGCGACCGCCGCATTCGCTGGCTATGCGGTGGAGGATATTCCCGCGACCGCCGATGGCCGCGTCGATACCGCCGCGCTCACCGCGCGACTTGGGCCCGACGTGGCGGGGGTGATGATCACCAACCCCAACACCTGCGGGCTGTTCGAGCGCGACATGAAGGCGATCTCGGACTCGGTCCACGCAGCCGGTGGATTCGTCTACTGCGACGGTGCCAATTTCAACGCGATCGTCGGGCGGGTGCGGCCGGGCGATCTCGGCATCGACGCGATGCACATCAACCTGCACAAGACCTTTTCCACCCCGCACGGCGGCGGTGGACCGGGGTCCGGGCCGGTGGTGTTTTCCGAGGCGCTCACCCCGTTCGCCCCGCTGCCGTTCGTGGAAAAGCAGGGGGAGAATTTCGCGCTGATCGAGGAGGAAACGGCGGGCGATCATCATGCACAGAGTTTCGGCCGGATGGTAGCATTCAACGGCCAGATGGGCATGTTCACCCGCGCGCTGACCTATATCCTCAGCCACGGCGCCGACGGATTGCGCCAGGTCGCCGAGGATGCGGTGCTCAACGCCAATTACATCCTGCGTTCGCTCGACAAGACGCTGGATGCGCCGTTCGGTGCGTCGGGGCCGTGCATGCATGAGGCATTGTTCTCGGACGACAACCTCGCCGAGGGATTTTCGACGATCGACGTCGCCAAGGGGCTTATCGACGAGGGCTATCATCCGATGACGATGTACTTCCCGCTCGTCGTCCACGGCGCGATGCTGATCGAGCCGACCGAGACCGAATCGAAGGCGGGGATCGATCAGTTCATCGGCGCGCTGAAATCGGTGGCCGAACGGGCCAAGGCCGGCGATGCCAGCCTCAAGTCGGCGCCGCATTTCGCGCCGCGCAGCCGCCTCGACGAGACGTTGGCGGCGCGGAAACCCGTGCTGGTGTGGAAGGACCCGGCGCTGGCGCAAGCAGCGGAGTAATGGGGCGGCGAAACGATCAGTCGGCGGGGTAGGGGCTCTTCCCGCCCTCGGCGATGAAGCGATCGATCCGCGCCTCGAGCACCGGCATCGGGACCGAACCGAGGCTGAGCACGGTGTCGTGGAAGGCGCGGATGTCGAATTTGGGCCCGAGCGCCGCCTGCGCCTTGGCCCGAGCTTTCTCGACGGTCAGTTCGCCGAGGTAATAGCTCAGCGCCTGGCCCGGCCAGCCGATGTAGCGGTCGACCTCGGTTTCGATCTCGTGGTCGCTGAGCGCGGTGTTGTCGTGGAGGAAATGTTGCGCCTGTTCCCGCGTCCAGCCCTTCGAATGGATGCCGGTATCGACCACCAATCTGGCGGCGCGCCACATTTGATAGCTGAGCATGCCGAATTGTTCGTACGGACTTTCGTAGAAGCCCATCTCGTCGCCGAGTCGTTCGCAGTAAAGTGCCCAACCCTCGCCGTACGCCGAGATGTAGCTGTTGCGGCGAAAGGCGGGCAGGTCGTGATTCTCGGCGGCGAGCGGGATCTGGAAGGCATGCCCCGGCGCGCTTTCGTGGAGCGTCAGCGCGGGCAATTGGTACAGCGCGCGTGAGGGGAGGTCGTAGGTGTTGACCAGATACACGCCGGGTCCGCCGCGCCCGGCGGTGTAGAACGGCGCGATCTCGGGCGGGACCGGTTTGATCGCGAAACGCTGGCGGGGAAGGTGGCCGAACCATTTGCCCGCCATCCCGTCGAACCGCTTGGCGAGGAACGCCGCATCCTTGAGCAGTTCGTCGGCGGACTTGGGATAGAATTGCGGATCGGTGCGCAGAAAATGGAGGAAGGCGGGCAGGTCGCCCTTGAACCCCGCCGCCGTCTTGGTCGCCTCCATCTCGGCGCGGATCTTCGCCACTTCGGCAAGGCCGAGCGCGTGGATCGCATCGGGCGTCATGTCGAGCGTGGTGTAATAGCGGATGCGCGAGCGGTAATAGGCTGGGCCGTCGGGATAACTGGAAGCGTCCAGCGCCTTGCGCAGGCCCGGGAAATACCGCGTGCGCAAAAAGGCGAGCAGCCGCTGATGCGCCGGAATCACCCCATCCGCAATCGCGCGCTTCGCCTCCGCCTGGAGCGCGGCGCGGGTCGCCGGCGCCATCGTCGCGGGAAGCTTGGTGAAGGGCTCGTAATAAACGGTCTTGGTCGGATCGGTCGCCCCGGCGATGGCGGCGACGGGCTTGTCGCGCCCCTGCATCACCACCGCCGGCGGGGTGAAACCACGCGCGAGGCCGAGCGTCAGATTGCCGATCTGCTGGTCGATATAGCGCGGCATGTCGGCGAGCTGGCTCAGATAGGCGCGGTAATCGCTTTCGCCGTGGATGAAATCGCCCCGCGCAGGGTATTGCAGATCCGACCAGAAGGCGCTGTCGCCGTTGACCGGCTTTTGCCACTCGCGGAATTTCTCGTCGTCGAGCAGCGAGACGATCTGCTGGCGGTACACCTGATAATCGATGAGGTGTTGCGCGGTCAGCCGCCCTGTATTGATCGCGTCGAGGCGCTTGAGGACGTCCGTCCAATACGCCTCGCGGCGCGCCTGTGCGGCGGCGGAGACATCGGGCAAATGCGCATCGACTGTGTCCGGTGGACTGTCGGCGACGCCCTGCTGGGTACGCCATTGCCATTCGGCGGAGGAGACCGCGTCGAAGGCGCGATCGGCGGAGGGAACGGGGGCCGCGGCGAGCAGCAGCAGGGCGGCGGGGAGGACGATGCGCATCGCGCCAGACTGGCGGATCGCGCGGCCGGCATCAAGCCGCTGAATCGGGGTGGAACATCGCGCTGGTATCGACGCGGGTTGCGCTGTTATGGCACCGACGCGAGCAATCGGGAGGGGGAAGCGCAACGTGCAAATCCATCATGCGCCGCCGAACATGTTCTTCCAATATATCGTACCCGTCGCGGTCTTCGTCATGATCTTCGCGTTACGGGCGCGGCGGATGTCGCAGATCAGGCCGCTGAAGCTGCGATATCTCTGGATCGTCCCGGCAATTTATCTGGCCGTGCTGATCGGTTTCATCACGGCCAAGCCGCCCGGCCTGGGGGGATGGGCGATCCTGCTGGTCGCGTGCGCGCTCGGCGCGGCGATCGGCTGGCGGCGTGGGATGATGATGCAGATCTCAATCGACCTGGAAAGCCGCGCCTTGCGCCAGAAGGGTTCGCCGCTGGCGATCTTGTTCCTGCTCGGGATCATCCTGGTCAAGATGGCCGCGCAGGCGGAAGGGGCCGCGCTGCACTTCGATGCGCAACTCGTCACCGATGCGGCGTTCGCCTTCGGTCTCGGCATGTTCGGCGCGACGCGGGTGGAGATGTATCTGCGCGCCAAAAGATTGCTCGCCGACGTGCCCGCCTAACCCTGCGCCACCGCACGATCGGTCTTGGCGCGCCGCAGGCGGTGCTCGCGCCACACGATGTACAGCCCGCTCGCGATGATCAACGGCGCGCCGAGCCAGGTCGCCCGATCAGGCAACGCCGCGAACAGCAGCCAGCCGTAGAAGGTCGCCCAGATCAGCCCGGAATAATCCATCGGCAGCACGATCGAGACCGGGGCGTGGCGCAACGACGCGGTGAGCGCGAGCTGTCCCGCGCCGCCGATCAGCCCGATCGCGACGAGCAAGGCCCACACCGTCGGCGGGTGCGGCGCGACGTAAAAGGCATACAGCACCGCCAGCGGCGGCACCGACAGCGTCGAGAACCAGAAGACCGTGGTCTGCGCGCTCTCTGTCCTGCCGATCTGGCGCAACAGGATCGAGACGATCGCCGACGATAGCGCGGCGCCGAGCCCGAACGTGGCGCCGAGCAGCGCGATATGGCCCGAGCCCGGCCGCGCGACGATCAGCACGCCGAAAAACCCCGCCGCAACCGCGCTCCACCGGTGCCACCCGGTCGGCTCGCGCAGAACCAGCGCCCCGAGGATCGTCGCGAATATCGGCACGGTGAACTGGAACGTCGTCGCTTCGGCCAGCGGCAGGACGAGCAGCGAGGCGAACAGGCAGGCCATGCTCGACAGCCCGACGATCGCGCGCACAACGTGCGCGCCGATCCGCCGCGTTGCAACTGATCGCAGACCCGGACCGAGCGCCACGACCGTCGCGACGAGCGGGACCGCGACGGCCTGGCGAAAGAAGATGATCTCGGCGAAATGCGCGCCGCGCGTCTCGGCCAGCTTGATGGTGGCGTTCATGGTCGTAACCAGGGCGGCGGCGAGCAGCCGTAGCGTCACTGCGCGGACGATCAGATCGGACGTGTCGGCTTGCGCTTCCTTTGGTCCACCCGCCATTGACCCGCCATGCGTTGGCGCTATCGCCTCGTCAAATGATCAAGCACGCACTTTCCGTCACCCGCGACGCCGATTTCGCCGCCTGGTATCAAGCCGTCATCGCCGAGGCCGACCTCGCGGAAGAATCGGGTGTGCGCGGGTGCATGGTTATCCGGCCTTGGGGATACGGCATCTGGGAGCGGATCCAGCGCCTGCTCGATGACCGCATCAAGGCGACCGGGCACGAAAATTGCTATTTCCCGCTGTTCATCCCGCTTTCCTATTTCGAGAAGGAAGCCGAGCATGTCGAGGGGTTCGCCAAGGAGATGGCGGTCGTCACGCATCACCGGCTGATCGGCGACGGGAAGGGCGGCCTGGTGCCGGACCCGTCGGCCAAGCTGGAAGAGCCGCTGGTGGTACGACCGACGTCGGAGACGGTGATCGGCGCCGCGTTTTCGCGCTGGGTGCAGAGCTGGCGCGACCTGCCGGTGCTGATCAACCAATGGGCCAATGTCGTTCGCTGGGAAATGCGCACGCG
>JBDSKT010000020.1:0-15380 GCA_039916765.1 Sphingomonas sp. | reverse complement strand
GCCCTTTTTGCTCAGGTCGCCGCGCTGGTCGCGAAATGCGCCAGAATATGGCGGCGGGTCTGGTCCCACAGCGGGAGCGCCCATCGATCGGCCCGCTCGATCCCGACGATCGGATCCGTCGTGCAACGCTGCCACGGCAGCGGCCGGCGCGTGTTCGCACACAGGAATACGCAAACACCGGGGTTCAACGGATCGGCATCGGCTTCATCAAGCACCACGGCCAGCCGGTCACTCTGGAGGCGGACCAGCGAGCCGGGCGGGAACGCGCCGATGATTGCGGCGAAAGCGCCAAGCACCGAGCGATCGAAATGCCCGGTCACCGATGACATCCAGTCCAGTGCCTCGCCGGGCGACCATTTTTCCTTGTAGGCCCGCTCGGAGGTGACGGCGTCATACACGTCGCAGATCGCGCCCATGCGTGCGAAGATGCTGAGCTCTGCGCCCTTCAGACGGAAGGGATAACCCGATCCGTCTACCCGCTCATGGTGATGCGCGCAGACGTCGAGTGCGATATCGGGGATGCCGCCGGCCTTCACCAGCAATTCCACCCCGCGCTCGGCATGCGAGCGAACCACCGCGAATTCCTCGTTGGTCAGCGAACCTGGCTTGTCCAGCAACAAAGTCGGCACTCGGGCCTTGCCGACATCGTGAAGCAGCCCAGCCATCCCGATATCATGCGTCAGCCCTGGGTCGAGCCCGAGCTCGCGGGCGAGCGAGATCATCAGTCCGCACACAGCGACCGAGTGAAGATACGTATATTCATGCCGGCTCTTGAGCCGCGTGACGCTCGGGATCGCGATCGGATCCCGGGCGATCGACGCCGCGATTCCTTCCACCACCGGCGCCAATTGCGCGACGTCGAGCCGCCCGCCGAACCGCGCCGCTTCGAACGTATCGACGATCGCGGCCTTCGCGGCCCCGACGATCTGTTTCGCGCGGACGCGCTCCTCGCGCGGCGAGGCGCGGCGCGCGTGCAGATGCAATCGAGCGGCTGCTGTGCTGGTCGAACGCCCGGTGGACGACGACGCCGTTTGCGTCGCATGGCCCACCGAGCCGCGCGCGCGCCAGTCGGCGGACAGGATCACGTCAGATCGGCCGGGCGCGACCCCGCCGATATTGTCCGATACTGGTGGTCCCCCCGGCATCGCCGCAACATATGTCCGTTTGGTTTACGATTTGCCCTGCGGTCAACCCAGCCGCCAGGCGCAACACAGCAAGGTGACAGCCGCGACCGGAAGTGCGGCGCAAACCAGCCGCGTGCGTGACACCGATCCGCCGAGGAGCAGATCATCGACCGCGATGAGCGCGGCGATTCCGGCACCGAGCATCGTCCACAAATGGTAACGCAGTTCCTCGGCGACGCTGGCCGGCAGGTAGCCCAGCCCGTAGAGCAGCGCCGAGAGCGCGACCGGCACGATAATCCGGCGCGAGGAGCAGATGGGTGCAAGTATCAGCGCACCCAGCGCCAGCGCCATCCACCAAATCGGCCAGCCAAGCGGAGTATCACCCGTCCACCAGGCAAGCGACTCGATCGTGTTTCGCGCTGTGTTGGCGACGACCCGGTAATGCCACGGGTTCGGCGCATCGATAATCTGTCCGGCGGGCTCGACCTGGTGCACGAGAAAGCGCGTATTGATGTTGAAATGCGCCAACCGGTGCTCCGCATAGGCGACGGGATGCGCGGTAATCGCGTTGATCCAATGCACGTAGGGGCTTTCGCCCGAATCGGTGAACGCGTCCTGGATGTCCTCGAACTGGATTGGGCACGGGGTCGGCGACCAGAAGGCGTAATAGTCCCATTTGACGGGCGAATAGCAGCGTGCGTTGACGGCCACCCGGTTCTGCACGTCGATATCGGGGAACACATCGACACCGCTATGGTCGGTGATGCCGGCAAGATCGAAGATCACCAGCGACAGCCCGACCCCGCTCGGCTCGGCCTGCAACAGCCGGTTGGCGACCGGCATCGCCGCGCCGAGCACCGCCGCCGACAAAATAAGCGATGCGGCGAACCGGGTCGGCGTTCGCCACCACGTCGAGGGGAGAAGCGCGATCATCAGCGGCAGGCACGCCGGCAGCGCGTTGAAACGTAATGTCGCGGCGGCAACCAACAACGCCAACGCAGGCGCGCGGACCCGCCAGCCCTGCTGGGGCAACAGCGCGAGCATCGCGGTCGCCGCCATCAGCGCGCCGGCCATCAAGCAATCCTTGAGCACCGCGCCCATCAGGGCGAGCGGTATCGGCAGCATCGCGCTTGCCGCCAACGCCGTCGCCAGCCGGCATCGCCCGAAGCGCGAGGCCCATGTTGCGAGCCCGGCCACTCCACCCCAATAGAGCGCGAGCTGCAGCGCCAGCATCGGGGCCGGTCCCTTGTGCACCGGGTGGAACTGGCGCCACAGCCAATCCATCGCCGGCGGATGCCAATCGTCGTAATGGCCGTGCAGCGCCTCGCGGTATTGCCGCACCGCGTCCCAGGTCATGATCCCGGGCCAATAGGCGGCGAGCTGAAATGCCATGACGAGCAGAATCGCGGCCCAGATGGCGGCCGGCGAACGCGCCGCTGAGCGATTCGGCAGGCGCGGCATCCTCATCCTCCAGGATCGCCAGCAATCGCTCCGTCGTCGCGCCACCGCTCGTGGTGCCGGATCACTTCGTCGATGATGAAACGGAGGAACTTCTCGCTGAATTCCGGGTCGAGGTTCGCCGCCCTGGCAAGCGCACGGAGGCGCGCGATCTGTTCCTCCTCGCGCGCCGGGTCGGCGGGCGGCAGCAGCACGGTGGCCTTGTAGCGCCCGACCGCCTGCGTCACCTTGAAACGCTCGGCGAGCATATGGATGAGCGCGGCATCGATATTGTCGATGCTCTGGCGATAGCCGCGAAGCGTCTCGTCGGTCACGGGCGTCTCCCCATCGGTCGCCCGCCTTTCGCGGATCGCATCTGTCGGCGCAAGCCGCACTTGCCTTTGCCCCCACCAACCGCCAGAGAAACGCCCGATGAGCGCGACGATCCACCGCCTCGACGGCAGGCCAGCGCCGTCGCTCGAGCCGATGCTGCAACTCGTCGCGGGCGATCTCAACCTCGTCAATGCCGTGATCCTCGGACGAATGCAGTCAGACATCCCGCTGATCCCCGAACTTGCCGGCCACCTGATCGCGGGCGGCGGCAAGCGGATGCGGCCCATGCTGACCTTGGCGAGTGCCCGCCTGCTCGGCTATTCGGGCGCCCGGCACCACCGCCTCGCCGCCGCGGTCGAGTTCATCCACACCGCCACCCTGCTCCATGACGACGTGGTCGATGGCAGCGACCTCAGGCGCGGCAAGCGCACCGCCAACCTCATCTGGGGCAATCCGGCGAGCGTGCTGGTCGGCGATTTCCTCTTCTCGCGCAGCTTCGAGCTGATGGTCGAGGACGGTAGCCTCAAGGTGCTCAAGATCCTGTCGGGCGCGAGTGCGATCATCGCCGAGGGCGAGGTCAACCAGCTCACCGCCGCGCGCCGGGTCGAGACGTCCGAGGAGCGCTATCTCGACATTATCGGCGCGAAGACCGCGGCCCTGTTCGCCGCCGCGTGCAAGATCGCCGCGGTGGTCGCCGAGCGCCCCGAAAGCGAGGAAGCGGCGCTCGACACCTATGGCCGCAATCTCGGCATCGCGTTCCAGCTGGTCGACGATGCGATCGATTACGTGTCCGACGCCGGGACGATGGGCAAGGACGCCGGCGACGATTTTCGCGAGGGCAAGGCGACGCTGCCCGTGATTCTGGCCTATGCGCGCGGCGCCCCCGAGGACCGCGTGTTCTGGAAAGCGGCAATGGAAGGCCACCGCGCGCGCGACGAGGATTTCGAGCATGCCGTCGCGCTGATCCGCTCGACCCGCGCGGTGGACGATACACTCGCCCGCGCGCGCCATTACGGCCAGCGCGCGATCGACGCGCTCGGCCCCTTCGCGCCGGGAAAAGCCAAGGACGCGATGATCGAAGCGGTCGAATTCGCCGTCGCGCGCGCTTATTGACGGACGGAGGTGCCAGCGATCGGTGCGCGGCCGAGCGCGAAGACCGATCCACGAAAGGTCACCCTGAACGTCGGTATTTGTAACCTTTCACCGAGGTGTCGAACGGGTTGTGCCGATGACCTCGACGAGGTCAAGCACGGGAGCGAAGCGTCCACCGTTTCAAAGAGCCGAATCGATCATGGCATAGGTCGCGGCTTGTAGGACAGCGCAAACGCCTGCCCCTCCTTGCGCCCGCGCCGGTCCGACGACGCCGTCAGCCCGGTACTCGCCCCTCATCGCCGCAATCGCCGTCGAGCTCCACCTGCAGCGTGGCATGGCCGATCGCGAAGCGTTCGTGCAGCATGGCCGCCGTGCCTTGCAGGAAGGCATCGCCAGGATGCCCTCCGGGCATGACGAGATGGGCGGTGAGCACCGTGTCGGTGGTCGACATGGGCCAAATGTGGACATGGTGCACGCGCGCGACGCCGGGCAGGAGACGAAGCTCGCCCCACACGCGATCATAATCGATCCGCCGGGGCACCGCGGCGAGCGACATTTCCACCGATTCGCGCAGCAGGCCCCAGGTCTGAACGAAGATCATCACCGCAATCGCGATGCTGACCGCAGGATCGATCCAGGTCAGCCCGGTGCGCAGGATGACCAGCCCCGCGATCACCACGCCGACCGAAACTAGCGCGTCGCCCGCCATGTGCAGGAACGCCGCTCGGATATTGATATCGCCCTTGCGGCCGCGCGCGAACAACCAGGCGGTGAGCGCGTTGACCGCGATGCCAATGCCCGCGACCAGCGACACCGTGCCCCCCGCGACCGGCGCGGGGGCGGCGAAGCGCTGCGCCGCCTCGAGCACGATCGCGCCCAGCGCGACGACGAGCAGCAGCGCGTTGAACAGCGCCGCGAGGATCGAGCTGCCCTTCAGGCCGTAGGTGAAGCGCTTCGACGGCGCCGCGCGGCCCAGCGCCACGGCGCCCCAGGCGACGGCCAATCCAAGCACGTCGGACAGGTTATGCCCGGCATCGGCCAGCAGCGCGACCGAATGCGCGACCAGGCCGAACCCCGCTTCGACCACCACGAAGCCCAGATTGAGCGCGATGCCGATGGCGAACGCGCGGTCGAAGGTGCCGCCCGCCGGGGCATGGCCATGCCCATCATGGCCATGGTGGTGGTGGTCGTGCCCGTGATGATGATGCCCGCCCAAGCTGGCCTCCGTTGCGATTCGGCCGCGCGCCTAGCATCCTGGATGCGTGAAATACTAGGACATTGCGGGTGGTTGCGAACGGGCGGTTGTGGCAGCAGCGCCTTGTGGCCGATTTGCCGATCCATGCCGTCCTTCCCGAATTGCTCGCCGCGTTGCGCGCGCGAACGAACGCCGTGCTCGTCGCGCCGCCGGGCGCCGGCAAGACGACCGCCGTCGCCCCGGCCTTGTTGGACGAGCCATGGTGCGGCGGTGAAATCCTGCTGCTCTCGCCGCGCCGTCTCGCCGCGCGCGCCGCCGCCGAGCGCATGGCGAGCCTTGCCGGCGAGCCGGTCGGCCAGACCTTCGGCTATGCGACGCGAATGGACAGCAAGCGTTCGCCCGCGACCCGAGTGACGGTGCTGACCGAAGGCATCTTCGTCGCGCGGATCCAGGGCGATCCCGAGCTGGCCGGGATATCGGCCGTGCTGTTCGACGAAGTGCACGAACGCAGCCTCGACAGCGACTTCGCCCTGGCGCTCGCGCTCGATGCGCAGGGCGCACTCCGGCCGGACCTGCGGCTGGTGGCGATGTCGGCGACGCTCGACGGTGCGCGCTTTTCCAACCTGATGGGTCGCGCGCCCGTCATCGAGAGCGCGGGCCGCAGCCATCCGCTTACGCTGCGTCATCTCGGTCGCTCGGCCGAGGCGCGGATCGGCGATTCGGTTGCCGCCGCGATCCGCACGGCGCTACGTGAGCAAACCGGCGGCGTGCTTGCCTTCCTGCCCGGCGTCGCCGAGATCGAGCACACCGCGGAACGGCTCGCCGGACTCGACGGGGCGATCGTGTTGCACAAGCTTCACGGCAGTCTCGACCCGGCAGCACAGCGCGCCGCGATCGCACCCGACACCCAAGGCCGCCGCAAGGTGGTGCTTGCCACCTCGATCGCCGAAACCAGCCTGACGTTGGACGGCATATCGGTGGTGGTCGATTCAGGCTTGGCGCGCCGTCCGCGCTATGACCGAGCCGCCGGGATGACCCGCCTTGTCACGGAACGCGCGAGCCAGGCGTCGGTCACGCAACGCGCGGGTCGCGCCGCGCGACAGGCGCCCGGCGTCGCATACCGTTTATGGGAAGAGGCCGCGACCGTGGGCCTGCCGCGCTTCGACCCGCCCGAAATCATGGAGGCCGACCTGTCGGCGCTGACCCTCGACGCGGCGATGTGGGGCGTCGCCGATCCGCGTGCGCTCGCGTGGCTCGACCCGCCCTCCGAGGCGGCCGTGGCCGAAGCGCGCGCGCGGCTGGCGGCACTGGGCGCGATCGACGGCGATGGCCGCCCCACCGCGCACGGCCGGGCGATCGCGCGATTACCGCTCGCGCCCCGGCTGGGCCATATGCTGGTGCGCGCGGGCGAGATGGGGCTGGCGCGGACCGCCGCCGAGGTCGCCGTCCTGCTCGGCGAACGCGGGTTGGGCGGAAACGACGTCGATCTGGAGACGCGGCTGCGGCGCTGGGGCGGCGAACGCGGGCAGCGGGCCGAAGGCGGACGGCGGCTCGCCGCGCGATGGGCGGCGCTGGTGGGCGGCGAGCGGCCGCCTTCACGCCTTGTGGCCGATCCTGAAAGCGGAGGAGCGCGCGGCACGGAGCGTCGGACTGGCGGCGGGGGAGACGATGTCGCCGCGTGCATCGCGCTCGCCTTCGCCGATCGAATCGCGCGTCGGCGCGATGCCTCGGGCGAGACCTGGGTTTCGGTCGGCGGACGCGGGTTCAGGCTCGATCCGACCAACCCGCTGGCCCGCGCCGAATGGCTTGCCGTCGCCGAAACGCAGGGAATGGCCGCCGGCGCACGCATCCTTTCCGCCGCCGCGATCGACGTCGCGACGGTCGAGGCGTTGTTCGCCGAGCGTATCGAGACGCGACGCACCGCGCGGTTCGATCGCGCGACGGGCGGCGTCCAGCCGGTCCGCGAGCGCCGCTTGGGCGCGATCCGGTTGTCGAGCGGCCCGGATCCGCATGCCGACCCGGCGCTCGTCACGGCGGCGCTGCTCGACGGCGTGCGCGAGCATGGCCTCGCGCTGCTTCCCTGGTCGGACACCGCGCGGGGCCTGCGCGCCCGCGCCACATTCGCCGCCGCACACGGCGGCCACGAGATCGCGCTCGACGACGATACCCTGCTGGCGCGCGCCGACGAATGGCTTGCCCCCCTGCTTCCGGGCCAGCGTCGGCTCGACCAGATCGACCCCGCGGCGCTTACCGATGCCCTTCGCGCGATCATCGGGTGGGAGGAGATGCGCGCGATCGATCGGCTCGCGCCGACGCACCTCACGTCGCCCGCCGGATCGGCCCATCCGATCGACTATACGGCCGATAGCGGGCCGCGCGTCGATCTGCGTCCACAGATGTTGTTCGGCCTCGCCGCGCATCCGATGATCGGCGGCGGCACCGTCCCGCTCGTCCTCAGCCTCACCTCGCCCGCCGGCCGCCCGATCCAGACGACACGCGACTTGCCCGGTTTCTGGGCGGGCAGCTGGGCGGCGATCGCCAAGGAAATGCGCGGACGGTATCCCCGTCATCCATGGCCCGACGACCCGGCATCGGCGGCGGCGACGCTGCGCACCAAAAATGCGGATGCGCGCGCGCGCGGTTCGCGATAAGGAGCGACCATGTCCACTGCCCGCATCTATCAGCACCCCAAGAACGCCATGCAGTCCGGCCGCGCGCAGACCGGCCGATGGGTGCTCGAATTCGCCTCGGCGGAGGCCAAACGTCCCGACCCGCTGACCGGCTGGGCCGGCTCGGGCGACACGCGCGAACAGATCAAGCTCGGTTTCGCGACGCGGGAGGCGGCGATCGCCTATGCCGAGCGCGAGGGGCTGGCCTTCACCGTCGTCGCCGCGCCCGAACGTGTGCTCAAGCTCCAGGCATATGCGGACAATTTCCGCTAGCCGGCGCCGCCACGAACGCCCGCGCCGGGAATTGGCTGCCGCTATGGCGCGGCACCGCTCGAGGCGATAAGCTGGCGCGCATGGCCGACTTTTTCGACGCCTTGACCGACGATCACCGCGCCTTCATCGCGAAGCAGCCGGTGTTCTTCGTCGCGACCGCCGCGGCGGAGGCGCGGATCAACCTCAGCCCCAAGGGCATGGACTGTTTCCGGGTGCTCGACGATCACCGTGTCGCCTATCTGGATCTCGGCGGATCGGGCAACGAGACCCAGGCGCACCTTTCCGCCGACGGGCGGATCACGATCATGTTTTGCGCGTTCGACAACCCCGCGCTCATCCTGCGAATCTATGGGCGCGGCAGCTTCGCGGTGGCGGGCGACGCGACATATGACGATCTCGCGGCTCATTTCCCCCGCCTGCCCGGGGCGCGGCAGATTTTCGAGATCGCGATCGACAGCGTGCAGACCACCTGCGGCTGGGGCGTACCGCGCATGACGCTCGAAAAGGAACGGCTGACGCTGGTCAAATACCACGCGCAGCAGGACCCGGTCGATCTGCTGGCCAAGCTTGCGGCCCGCACGCGCAGCATCGACGGCCTGCCGGTGCGGCCGCAAACCGTGATGCCCGCCGCCGAACCGATCGCCTGATGACCAGTCGCGCGCCGGTGCGCCGGTCATGAGCCTGGTCGAAATCGGCCGCTTCAACCGCAACGAGGCGCATATCGTGATCGGCCGGCTGGAGGCCGAGGGAATTCCGGCCGTGGCCTTCGACGATGCCTCGAACATCGCCGACGGCAGTTACTTCTTCATCCCGGTCCGCGTCATGGTCGATGACGAGGACGAAGCCGCCGCGAGACGGATCATCACCGACGCCGCCTGACCGAAGCGCTACCCAAGATCGAGCATCCGTTCGCCATCCTCCCGCGAGCGCCCTGAACCCGCGTGGCAACGCCGGATTTTCTATCGATCGTCGGGCTTGGGCGCGTCCACGGCCTTGCGGCGAAGGCGTCGCGCGGCGAGCGTGGCGCCGAGGATGAACCCGCCCGGCGCGAGCACGATCAGCGCCGCGAGGCCCAGCTTGTTGAAAGTGCCCTTATCCATCCCGCCGCCATAGCAGCGAAAACTGAACGCCCGCTTGCAAGATCAACCCAGATCGGCGGCAATGAAATCGGCGCAGCGCTCGCCGATCATGATCGACGGCGCATTGGTGTTGCCCGAGACGAGCTTTGGCATGATCGAGGCATCGGCGACGTACAGTCCCTCGACCCCGCGCACGCGCAGCTTGGGATCGCACACCGCGCCATCGTCCGATCCCATCCGGGCAGTGCCTACGGGATGGTAGATCGTGTCGGCCCGCGCGCGGATCAGCCGCTCGAGGGCATCGTCATCGGCAAGGTCGATCGGGTAGCGGTCGCGTGCCCGATGCCGCGCGAGCGGTTCGGTTTCGAGGATGCGGTACATCGCGCGCACGCCCCGCTTGAGCAGCGCCATGTCGCGATCGTCGCTCAGGAAGGCGGGATCGATCAGCGGCGCGGCGCGCGCGTCGATCGAGGCGAGGCGCACATTGCCCTTGCTCTCGGGCCGCAGCACGCAGACGTGGCACGAAAAGCCGTGCGCCTTCACCGTGGTACGCCCGTGATCCTCCAGCACCACCGGCACGAAATGGAGCTGCACATCGGGTGCCGGTGCGCCCGGATCGAGCGTCAGGAAACCGCCGGCCTCGGCGAAGGGCGAGGTCATCGTCCCCCGCCGCTTGCCAAACCACTGTGCGATCGCGCCCAGCATGTGCACGCTTCCCTTAAGCGACTGGCCGAGGAAATACGTCCCCGGCGTCTCGAACGCGGCGACGTAATCGACATGGTCCTGCAGGTTCGCGCCCACCTCAGGCCGATCGACGCGCACCGCGATGCCGTGGTCGCGCAGGTGAGCGCCCGGACCGATCCCCGACAGCATCAGCAATTGCGCGGTGCCGAACACGCCGCCCGCCAGCACCACCGCGCGGCGCGCGCGGATCTGCATCATTTCGCCGCCCAGCAGATACGCGACACCCCACGCCCGCCCGGCGTCGAACAGCACGCGCTCGGCGGTCACGCCGGTCAAGACTGTCAAATTCTCGCGCTTCGCCGCCGGCTCTAGATAGCCGCGCGACGCGCTCCAGCGCTCGCCTCCCCTCTGCGTCACTTGATAGAGGCCGACGCCTTCCTGTCGCGCGCCATTGAAATCGTCGTTGGCCGGGATCTGGAGCGAGCGCGCCGCCGCGACGAACTCGACCGAGCCGGGATGAGGATCGCATTGGTCGCTGACCCAGATCGGCCCGGCATCGCCGTGATAGGCATCGGCACCCCGGACGTTGCGCTCGGCGCGCTTGAACACCGGCAGCACCTCGTCATACGACCAGCCGGGACAGCCCGTCGCGGCCCAATTGTCGTAATCCCAGCGATTGCCGCGCACGTAAAGCATCGCATTGATCGCCGACGATCCGCCCAAGCCCCGTCCGCGCGGCTGATACCCGCGCCGCCCGTTCAGCCCGGCCTGCGGCACCGTCTCGTAACGCCAGTTGGTCGCCATGGTCTGCTTGCCCATGAAGGCGGGGATGCGGGTGCGCAGCCCGGTGTTGCGCCCACCCGCCTCGAGCAAGGCGACCGAATATCGCCCGCCTTCGCTCAGCCGCGCCGCCGCCGCCGCCCCGCCCGATCCGCCGCCGACGACGACGATGTCCACCTCTTCCAAGCGCTATCCTCCGCCCCGCTTGCGCTGCGCTTCTTGCCAGCGCGCCTTGATCATTTCCGAGGTATCGCGGCTACCGTCATGGCTCCAGCCCGGCGGCATCACCAGATAGCCCAGTTTCGCGCGCCAGCCGGGCGCCGCCCACATGTCCTTGGCGATGCCGATCCATTCATGGAACGCCGCCCAGAGGAGGTTGAACGATCCCAGGTTCTTGACGATGCCGTAGCGCGGTTTCTCGTCGTCGCGCTCGGGCTCGAACGTGCCGAGCCAGCGGTCCCAGACGATGAATACCCCGGCATAATTGCGATCGAGATAGCGCGCGTTGGTCGCGTGGTGGACGCGGTGGTGGCTCGGCGTATTCATCACGCCCTCGAACCAGCGCGGCATCCGACCGATCACCTCGGTATGGATCCAGAACTGGTAGATCAGGTTGATCCCGCCGCAAAACAGCACCATCGGCACCGGAAAGCCGATCAGGAACAGCGGCAGCCGCGTCAGGAAGCCGAGCGAGAAGAAGCCGGTCCATGTCTGCCGGAGCGCGGTCGACAGGTTATAGTGTTGGCTCGAATGGTGGATGACGTGGCTCGCCCAGAACCACCGCACGCGGTGCGCCCAGCGGTGGAACAGGTAATAAGCGAAATCGTCGAGCACGAAGCAGACGACGAACCAGTACCAGGCATAGCCGATGTCGAAGACGCGGAAGCGGTACACCCAGAAGGCGAGCGCGATGACGAACCCGCCGGTCAGCACCCCCGCCACCGTGCTGCCGGTGCCGAGCGCGAGGCTGGTAAGCGTGTCCCGCGATTCGTACCGCGTTTTGTCGCGCAGCCAGGCGACGATCATCTCGACCAGGACGAGCAGCACGAAGGCCGGGACGGCATAATCGACCGGGTGCAGATCGGCGAGGTGGCGGAAGTCCATGACGCGGCTTGCTTACACCCTTGTCAGCGACGCTTCCAGTGCGCGCACGTCGCTCGCCAGTACGCCGAGCAGGATAACGTCGCCGAACAGTCGCTCGCCGGTGCGCACGGTGACGCCCTCTGTCGCCTCACCCAAGGCCAGCGGCGCGAGCAGCCGCCGCGCGGCGACCTGCGCGCCGTGGCGCTTGAGGACGGCGAGCGCTGCCCCTGCCGATCCCCGATCGGCACGCCCGAAGGTGCCGGCGACCACGGCGGCGCATCCGTCGGTGCCGACCACTGCGGCATGCGCTTCGAACCCGGCCAGCGCCTCCTCCGCAAAGCGCCGCGCGTCGGCGACGCCGCCGATCCGGCTTTCGCCCAGCCGCAGCAGCCGAGCGACGCCGGCGAGCACGAGCACGGCGAGGACCGACAGGCCGAGCTGGGTCCAGTTCATGCGCGCGCGGCGAACAACTGGTCGAGCAGCGGACGCAGGCCAGTCAGGTCGTACCCCGCCGCCGCCGCTTTCGCCATCACCGCGTCCGGATGCTGGCCGGATTTGACCGCCGCCAGCGCCCAGAGATTGCACGAGCGCGTGCCCGAGCGGCAATGGGCAAGCACCGGCCCGCCCGCACCGTCCAGCGCCGTGATCATCGCATCGACCTGGGGCAGCGAGAAGCCGGCGCCGGTCACGGGGATTTCGCTATAGCTCAGCCCCGCCGCTTCTGCCGCCGCGCGCATGTCGGCCGCCGGAGGTTGTTCCGCCTCCTCGCCATCGGGCCGATTGTTGACGATCGCGACGAACCCCGCGTCCTTGATCGCAGGGATGTCGTCGGGCGTGATTTGCGGCGCGACGGCGATGTGCTCGTCGATGGGGCGAATGTCGATCATGCCGCCTCGCGTATCACTTGCAGAAACGCGTCGCCATAGGCCTCCAGCTTGCGCGCGCCGACGCCGCTGATCCGGCCGAGCGCGTCGCGCGTGCCTGGCCTGGCCGCGGCCATCTCGCGCAGCACCGAATCGTGGAAGATCACATAGGGTGGCATCCCGCCGTCCTGCGCGATCTCGCGGCGTTTCGCGCGCAAAGCCTCGAACAGCGGATCGCCGACCGGGTTCGCCGCCGCGCCGCCGCTCCCGCGCCGCCGCCGCTCGCGCTTGGGCGTCAGGATCAGCTCGACCTCGGCCTCGCCCTTCAGGATCGCCTTCGCGGCGGGTCCGAATTCCAGCCCGCCGAAATCGTTCCCGCGGAGCGCATCGCGCAGCAGCAGCGCGCGCGCCACCGGCTTGATCAGCGCCGTCTCCTCGGCCGACGAGGCGACCCCGAACACGCCGAGCGCCTCGTGCCCGTTCATCAGGCTGCGCTCGCTCGACTGGCCGGTCAGGACCGATTCGATATAGCCGACGCCAAAGCTCTGCCCCGTGCGAAACACCGCGGAGAGGAATTTCCTCGCCACCTCCGTCGCGTTCACCAGCGCGCCGGGAGGGTTGAGGCAGTTATCGCAGTTGCCGCATTTGGCAGGCGGATCCTCGCCGAAATGCTTCAGCAGGATGGCGCGGCGGCACCCCGCGGTCTCGACCAGCGCCCCGAGCGCGTTGAGCCGCGTGCGCTCGCCCGCCTGACGGTGCGGCTCGACCTCGCCGATCCGCTGGCGCGCTTTGGCGAAATCCTCCGCCCCCCAGAACAGATGCGCGATCGACGGGTCGCCGTCGCGCCCGGCACGGCCGGTCTCCTGGTAGAACGCCTCGATCGACTTGGGCAGCCCGGCATGCGCGACGAAGCGCACATCGGGCTTGTCGATCCCCATGCCGAACGCGACCGTGGCGCAGATCACCATGTCTTCGGACGCGACAAACTCCGCCTGGTTTCGCGCCCGAATGTGCGGGTCCAGCCCAGCATGATAGGCTCGCGTCGGCCGCCCCGTCCTGGCCAGCGCCTCGGCCAGTTTTTCGGTCGCCGCGCGGGTCTGTGCATAGACGATGCCGGGCCCCGGCGTCTCGGCGATGAGGTCGGCGATCTGGCGCGTGACATTGTCCTTCGCGCTGATCCGGTACTGGATGTTGGGCCGGTCGAACCCAGCGATGATCAGCCCCTCGTGCGGAATGCCGAGCTGGTCGAGGATGTCGGCGCGGGTGTGCGCGTCGGCGGTCGCGGTCAGCGCGAGGCGAGGTACGTCTGGAAATGCATCGAGCAGAGGACGCAGCAGCCGGTAATCGGGCCGGAAGTCATGCCCCCATTCGCTGACGCAGTGCGCCTCGTCGATCGCGAACAGGGCGAGCGGCGCCTGCCCGAGCAGATCGCGAAACCCCCCTCCCGACGCTCGCTCGGGCGCGACATAGAGCAGATCGAGTTCGCCGCGCTTGAACCGCGCGATCGTCTCCATCTGGTTGGTATCGACCGAGGTCAGCGTCGCCGCGCGGATGCCGATCGTCTGCGCCGCGCGGAGCTGGTCGTGCATCAGCGCGATCAGCGGCGAGACGACCACGCACGTCCCCGGCAGCGCGACCGCGGGCAGCTGGTAGCAGAGCGATTTTCCGGCGCCGGTCGGCATCACCGCGAGCGTGTTTTCGCCCGCGAGCACGCGGTCGATCACGCCTTGCTGCACGCCGCGAAACTGTGGGAAGCCGAAGGTCGTCTGAAGAACGGGAAGCGGGTCGAGCAGCATCCCGCCGACCTAGGCACGCCGCCGCACGCTGTCGAGGCCGCTTAACTTCCTCCTTACCGGAACCGCGCTACCGCGTGCCGATGCACGCGACGATCGCAACGGACGGACCTTGGGCTGGCGTCGGAAACGCGGCTCGGTACGTCGGCAATGTCTGGATCAACCAGCTTGGCGGTATGTTCGTGTCGGCCAGCTCCACCCTGTCGTTCGCGGCACTTACCGTTACCCTGCTGCTGGCCGCGTTGCTCGCCGTGCCGCGCGGACGCCGGTCTATGCCGCGCCTCCGCGTGTGGCGGCGCGCGCTCTTTCCCCGCCGCCTCTTCGCGAGCGCCTCCGGGCGCGCCGATATCGCCTGGTTCGTGTTCGGGCTGCTCTTTTTCGGCATCGCCTTTTCCTGGGCGATCTGGTCGGCCGACGCGATCGACGCCGGCGTGGCGGCTGCGCTGCGACGTACGCTGGGGGCCGCGCCGCTCGCGCTGCCGGCGCCGCTGAATGCCGCGATCCTGACCGGCGCGGCGTTCATCGCGTATGAATTCGCCTATTGGCTCGACCACCGGCTGAGCCACGCCTCGCCCTTGCTGTGGCAATTCCACCGCGTCCACCACGCGGCCGAAAGCCTTTCGCTGCTGACCAATTTCCGTGTTCATCCGGTCGATACGATCGTGTTCTACAACATCGTCGCGGTGATGATGGGCGCGACCGGCGGCGCGCTGCACTGGGCGCTGGGCGCCGACGCGGCGGCGTGGACCGTCGGCGGCACCAATGCGCTGATCATGGTGAGCGCAGTCGTGCTCACGCACCTTCAGCACTCGCACCTGTGGGTCGAATTCGGCCCGCGCTGGAACCGCTGGCTGCTGTCCCCCGCGCACCACCAGATCCACCATTCGGCCGACCCGGCCGACTTCGATCGCAACTTCGGCAGCACGCTGGCGATCTGGGACCGGATGTTCGGCACGCTGCGGCCACCGCGCCGCC
>JBDSKT010000019.1:0-3612 GCA_039916765.1 Sphingomonas sp. | reverse complement strand
GAGCAACAGCATCCCCGCCTCGCGCACGCGCAGATGGTCGCGGTCGCGCGCCACCAGCCCCTGCGCCGCCAGGCGGGCGACCGCCGCTTCGTCGATCAGCGCGCCGATAGGCGCCTGGCCCAGCTCGCCGATCCGCGCGAGGTCGATCCCCTCGCGCAGTCGCAACCCCATCAGCAGCGCCTCCTTGGCGCGCTCGCCCGGCGCCAGCAGCTCCTCGGTCTGCGCGCCGTGACCGTTGCGCGCGACCGCGCCGATCCAGTTTTCGGGCTTTTTGTGCCGCACCGTCGCCAGCCCGCCCCGCCGCCCGTGCGCGCCCGGGCCGATCCCGGCATAATCGCGGTAGCGCCAATAGGTCAGGTTGTGCCGGCTCTCCGCCCCCACGCGCGCATGGTTGGAGATTTCGTACGCCGGCAGCCCCCCAGCGGCGGTGATCGCGCGCGTCGCCTCGAACAGGTCGGCCGCCGCATCGCCGTCGGGAATGACGATCCGCCCCGTCGCCGCCTCGGTCGCGAAGCGCGTGCCCGGCTCGATCGTCAGTTGGTAGAGCGACAAATGTTCGGTCCCGAAGCCGAGCGCGCGGCGCAGCTCGGCCTCCCACGCGGCGAGCATCTGACCCGGCCTGGCATAGATCAGGTCGAAGCTGACCCGCGCGAACGCGCCCTGCGCGGTATCCAGCGCGGCGAGCCCCTCGGCCACGTCGTGCGCGCGACCGAGGAAGCGAAGCGCCGTATCGTCGAGCGCCTGTAGCCCGAGCGATACGCGGTTGATGCCGACGCTCGCGAGATCGGCGAAGCGCGCCGCTTCGACAGAGGATGGGTTCGCCTCCAGCGTGATCTCGATATCGGACGCGAAGCCCCATGCTTCCCGCGCCGCATCGATCACCGCCGCGACCGTGTCGGGCGGCATCAGCGAGGGCGTGCCGCCACCGAAGAAGATCGAGCCAAGCCGCCGCCCCGGCAGCGCCGCCGCCTCATACGCCAGATCGGCGAGCAGGGCCTTGCGCCACGCCGCCTGATCCACATCTTGGCGGACATGGCTGTTGAAATCGCAATACGGACATTTCGAGACGCAGAACGGCCAATGGACGTAGAGCGCCAGCGGAGCGGGGACATCGGGCACCCGGCAGCCTATGGAGAAAGCATGTGGCGGTGAAAAGGCTGGCGAGCGCGATCCTCGGTGCCGCGCTGCTCCTTGCGGGATGCGGCGCGAGCGAGCCGCCGCGCGTGACGGAACGGCGGCTGACCGATCAACCCGCGCCGCGCGGCGAGCCACTGCTCCGCGCCGCGATGCTTGCCGGCCACAATGTCGCGCGCGCCGAGTTGGGCGAGGCGCCGCTGACGTGGGACGCCCGCCTTGCCGCCGATGCCGCTACATACGCGCAGGTGCTCGCGCGCACCGGCGTGTTCCGCCACGCCGATCAGCCGATCGACATGAGCCGCGAGGGCGAAAACCTCTTCACCGGCACGCGCGACGCGTACAGTTACCGCGAGATGGTCGATCTGTGGGTCGCCGAGAAGCGCGATTTCGTGAACCGCCCGACGCCCAATTTCAGCCGCGGCGGCAAGTGGGAGGGCGTCGCGCACTACACCCAGATCGTGTGGCGCGGCACGACCCATATCGGCTGCGCGCTGGCCAGCAACCGCACCGACGATTACCTGGTGTGCCGTTATTCGCCGCCCGGCAACGTGATGGGCGAGGCGGCGTTTTGAGCGGCATCCGATCGGTGGAGGGAGCATCGTCTATGTCCGGATCGATGAAATTCGATGGTCGAGTGGCGCTTGTCACGGGCAGCTCGCGCGGCGTCGGAAAGGCGATCGCGCTGGCGCTGGCCGATGCGGGCGCGACCGTCGCCGTCAACTTCCGGGAGCGCTTGGATGCGGCGTCCGACGTGGTCGCGCAAATCGAGGCGCGAAATGGTCGGGCGGCCTGCTTCGCCGCGGATGTTTCCGATGGGCTGGCGGTGGACCAAATGGTTCAGGCCGTCACCGCGCAGCTTGGTCCGGTCGACATCCTCGTCAACAATGCCGGGACGGCCGCCCCGCTGGAGATCGACGCGATCGGCGAGGCCGATTTCGACAGCACCATCGCGGACAATCTCAAATCGGCGTTTCTCTGCACGCAGGCGGTGTTGCCCGGTATGCGCGCGCGCCGCTGGGGCCGGATCGTCAATATCTCGTCGATCGGCGCCCGCACCGGTGCTGCTTCGATAAGCGTGGCGTACGGAGCGGCCAAGGCCGGGATCGAGGGCTTGACCAGGGCGTATGCGCTTCGATTGGCGGCGGAGGGCATCACAGTGAATGCCGTGGCGCCCGGCCTGGTCGATACCGACATGGGCCAGCCCTTGATCGCGCGTGGCGTGCCCGGCCGCATTCCGGTGGGCCGTGCCGGCACAAGCGAGGAGATCGCCGACGCGGTCGTCATGCTCGTCGGCAATGCCTATGTCACCGGCCAGACGATCGCGGTGAACGGCGGCTCGTTCTTCTTGTAGCCGATTGCCGGCTGGCAGTGGCGGCTCGTTACCGCTCGCGGTTCGGCCCATGCGCGAGCCGTTCGTAGAACCCACCGAAGCTGCCGTCGGGTGCCACGAGGTGCACCTCGATGATCCAATGGCGCGCGCGGCCAAGCGGATCGGGCGCGCTTAGCGGGAAGGGGTTTTCCGCGCTGATATGGTGGATCTGCCGCTCGCCCGGCAGCCGTGCGTGCGGAAACTCCGCGACGATGTGCCCGGCGATGGCTCCGCCGAAGGTCCAGCCGGCGGCCGTCGCGCCTTCCACCGCGTGACGATACAGGTCCGCGCCGGTGATATCCGGCTCGGCATCGAGCTTGGCTTTGATCAGCGCGAACTGACGGGGGAGTTCGGCGACCAGCGCATGCTTCTTAGGGTCGTCCCCGAAGGCATAGGTCTTGCCGACATCGGCTTCCCAATCGTCAAACACCGGGCCGAGGTCGAGGAAGACGACGTCGTCGTTGCCGATCACACGCACTGGCGGATTCTCCGCGAACACCGCGAGGGTATTGATCCCCGCCCTGACGATACGCTTGTGCCAATGCTGTTCCACGCCGAAGTCGCTTTCGGCCAGCGCGAGGATGTCCTTTTCGACGTCCTTTTCGGTCCGGCCCGGCCGCACGATGCCGCGCGCCTCGATCGCCTCGAGCAGCGCGAACGCACGATCCTCGGCCGCGATGAGCCCGGCGAGCCGCGCGTCCTGGTCCGCGTGATCCTGGTTCGTCATCGCTGCTCCGCCGTCATTTGCCGCGCGGGAGATATCAAGCCCGTCGCAAACACGTCAAGCAAGATATAAAGATTTCTTTATATCGTTAAGTCACGAATGTACGAAGCGATCGATGTTCGTTTGCGCGGCACCTTCGCCAACTTCCACCCGTTCAGAACACCGCAGCGACGAGCTGCCGGAACGCGTCCGCGCGGTGGGTCAGCGGCGTCTTCTCGTCGGGTGCCATCTCGCCGAATGTCCGCGTCTGCCAGTCGGGCATGAACATCGCATCATAGCCGAAACCGTTCGATCCGCGCGGCGGCCATACCAATGTCCCCTCGACGCGGCCCTCGAACCATTCGACATGGCCGTCGGGCCAGGCGAGCGCGAGCGCGCAGAC
>JBDSKT010000018.1:0-13793 GCA_039916765.1 Sphingomonas sp. | reverse complement strand
TGGTCGGCGAGGAACGCGGTATCGGTCGGCGATGGGGTCGGCGTCGGCGTCGGGGTGCCGGTTCCGCCACTCGAACCGCTGCCGCTGCCGCCGCACGCGCCGAGCAGCGCCAGGCCGCCAGCCGCGAGGCCGGTCTGGCCCGCGGTGGTGAGGAAGCGGCGGCGTTCGATACGGCGCCGTTCGCCGGCGTCGATGACCTGGATCAGGGTGTCGCTGTCAATCACTGATACTCTCCCTCGCGCGGTGGCGGGATCAATTGGCGCCGCTGGAAACGTAGGTGCCGTTCAACCCGTTGGGGAAGAAACCGCCCTTCGTAACCTGCGCGCTGTTCAGATAGAAGATGTTGAGCACTTCGGTGGAGCCCCGCCCGAACGCGATACCGTCCGCCCCGGTGGGCACGATGTTCGACGTCAAATTGCCGTTGACCGTGGCCGGCGTCACGCCCTGATCGTCGTCGCTGACGCCGTCGAGACCGTCGCGCACGTTGGAGATACCGTCGGTATTGGCGCGCAACGTCGGCGTCGCCGCGCCCTTCACGTACAGCGTCGTGCGGATGATCGCGGCATGATAGGCGTCGGTCGCGAGCATGCCCGCTGCCGATTCCAGGTTGGTCTTGTCGGTGAAGAGCACCGCCACGCCATTGCCCGCGACCGCGCCCTTGAACGCCGTGACGATGACGTCTGCGATGAAGAACGCGGCGAGCAGGAAGTTGGTGTCGTTGGCATAGGCGTCGAACGCGCTGCCCTTCGGCACCACGCCGGCCGCGCCCATCACCAGCGAGAAGGGGCTCGTCGCGGCGGTGCCGAGATCGATCGTCGGCTGCGCGACCGCCGCGCTGCCGAGCAGGCCGCGAAGGAAATTGACGTGCGCGATCTTGTCGGCGGCGATCTCGGCGGCATATTGCGCGACGAGCGGATCGGTGAACGTCACCTGCCGCGCGCCGGTCGCGTCGCCCGGTGTCCCCGCCGCGCCGGTGATGCCGACATTGCCGCTGATCTGCGCCGCGGTCAGCCCGGTGCCGAACGCCGAATAGCTGTAGAATTGCGCTTCGAGATATTTGAGGCTGAGCGCGAAATTGAGAACGTCGCTATCGGCCGTCGTCGCCGCCAGCGCGCCCGATCCGGCGGTCACGGCCGCGACGCCGACGGCAGTCACGGCGGCGGCGCCGATCGCGCTGCGAAAGAATTCCCGCCGGTCGCGATCGCGTAGCGCGCTTGCCTCGTCTCGCTGCTGCTCTTCGGTCATGCCCGGCCTTCCCTCGAAAACGCGCCCCGCCTGGGTACAGGCAAGCGGGATAAAGGTGCCGATCCGGCCCGGCCACTCGTCATGGCGGGACAAGACGCCGGGGGGGATCGGACGTCGAACGCCGGGCCTAGCCGAAGTCGGGCGTCTACATCAACCGCTCAACGTCGCCATCCGTCGCGAATCCGGTGCTAAAACGTATAACCCACGCCGACCGCGCCGAGCCACTGGCTGCGGCGCCCGGCGATCGAGACCAGCGGGCTGGCGGCGAAATCGCCCAGAAGCCGCTTGTACGTGCCGCCCCCGAACAGTTTGAAGCCGTGCAGCAAATCACCGGTCAGCGAGATCGTGGCGAGCGTACCGATGGTATAATCCTTCCATCCGCCGCGCGCGTTGTACGCCGGCAGGCCGCTGGCGATGCTGCCGGCGGGCGTGACAGTGAAATACGCCGAGGCGTAGCGGCTGTCGGCATGTTCGGCCGAGGCGAAGAGGCCGACCCCGGCCTTGCGGCTCAAGGGCGTGAAATAATTGATCGACGGTTGCCAGATGCCGCCCTTGTACACGCTGGTAACGTCGTGGCGGTAGCTGACCGAGACCGAAAGCTTGTCGTACGGGCTGGTGATCACCCCCGTCTTGCCGATGCCGACGAACCCGCCAAGCTCGATCGCCGTGCCGACCTTGCCCAGCGCCTTCACGCGCGGATCCTCGATGCTCTTGATGCTCGAGCGGTTGAAATTGACCACGCCGACCGGCCCGGCCTGGAAATCCCACACCGGCCCGTGGCCGTTGGGGATGAGATCGATGCTCGCCCGGTTGCCCTGCAGCGTATAGGAAAAGCCGTGGATCGAGCCCAGCGCGACTGGCGCCGGGACGAAATGATATTCGTTCGATCCTTCGTAATCGGGCAGATAGATCGCGGCGACGCCGACCGTGTTGGTATCGCCGAAGTCCGACGATGCGCCCGCTGCCGCGGCGGGCTGTGGTGGTACGGTCGAATCCTGCGCGAAGGCCGGGGAGGAGATCAGGGTGAGGGCGGCGGCGGCGAGCAGGTAGGATTTCACGGGCAGCTCCGGGGGATGTTGTTTCGCGTGGGTAACGCCGCCCGCCGGGATTGGCTCCGCCGCCGTGGCCCTAGAGCAGATAACGCATGACGATCTGTTGCGTTTGGGCATCACCACCCAGCGCGAAACGGGCGGCGGCGAAGCGCGGCGCGCCGAACCCGACCGGCGGATTGCGCGAGAAGCCGAAGCCTTCGCGCGGGATGCCGAACAGCGTGTCGAGCCGCTTGTTGCTATTCTCGTCGTGGATCACCGCGATGGCATAGGCGCCCTGCGCCAGGCCGGGGACGACGAGGCGGTTCTCGCTCGCCGGTATCGACCGGGTCAGCGCGCGCGCGTCATCGACGCAGGAGGGGAAATTGGCCGGGTCGGCGGTGAGGCAGATGCGCACCATGCCCTTTGCCGAGCGCAATTTGGCGATGTCGATCGACAGTTCAGCCGTCGGCGCCGCGCCGACCAGCAGCCCCATCGCGACCACCGCGAGCAGCGCTGGTTTCAGCGCGCGGCGCGTGCGCGAAGCCGCCGACGCCCCGGTCGGTGCGGCAGACCCTGTCCCAGAAACGGAAGTACAATCCATAATTTCCCCGATACCGCTCATGGTGCCGTTGATGATGACTTGCCGTGATCAACCAGTCGCCCAGTACCCCCCGCCACATGAACCGGGGAAAAACCTCCCAGCCCATATGGTTGGTCACGCCCATAACGGTCATCACGCCGAGCACCAAGGCGAGCGCGGCGACATGGATCGGAATGAGGAACACCAGTAGCGGAATTACCACAGCCCCGGTCAGCGCCTCGATCGGGTGGAACGCCATCGCCGCCCAGGCGGTGGGCGGGCGGCTGGCATGGTGCACCGCATGCGCCAGCCGGAACGGGCCGGGGCGGTGCATCCAGCGGTGAGTCCAGTAGAACCACGTGTCGTGCGCGGCGAGGTAGAGCAGCACGGAAAGCGGCCAGTACCAGAGCGGCCAGGCGTGGGGATCGGTATAGATCAGCGTCCAGCCGCGATGCTGCCAGCCCCAGGCGACGACCCCGGCGGGCACGCCGTAGATCGCCGCCGAGGCAAGGCTCCAGCCGATCTCGCGCCGCATCTGCGCGTCCAGCCCGACATACAGGCCGGGGTGGCGCACCCGGGTGGCGAAGGCGAACGCGCCCGACGATGCGAGATACCGCAGCCCAACGATCGCCGTCATGGCGAGCGCGGAGGCGAGGATGGCGATCGCGGGGGTCACGCGCCCGTCTTAGCGCGTCGGGCGCGCGCCGTCATGCCCGCGCGCGTTCCCGCCCGGCGAAGCGGACGGAACGTCATAAACGCCGGGTAAACCTTGATTAAAATGCAACCAACCGCCGGATCCGTCGGTATAACTGCCCCGTGAGCGGTGTAACAAAAACGGGGCGGCAGCCGGCTGGCGGACAGCAGCGGGCGGAACGCGAATATTTGCGGCGCAAGGTGTTTCAGCCTGCGTCGTTGCGGCTTGGCTTGCGGCGGGAACGGGCGCACGTGCTCGACATCTCGCTTGGCGGCGCGCGGCTGCATTGCCCGGGCCCGTGCGCGCCGGGCGACATGGTCGAACTGCGGGTTTGTTCGCTCACGACGTGCGCGCGGGTGATGTGGCGGCGCGGCGACCGGATGGGCGTGCGCTTCAGTCGCGTGCTCGCGGAGCGCGAGATCGACAGCCTGTTCGACTGACGCGTCGCCGGGGCGAACGGGCGCCCGACCGGGCACCCGTCGCGCCCGCTCAGTTGTCGCCCGGTTGCAGCCCGCGATTGACCAGCATCGGGCCGACCTCGGGATCCTTGCCGTAGAAGGCGCGGAACATCGGGCCGTAATCGAGCGTGTGCCCCTTCGACAGGATCATGTCGCGGAAACGCTGGCCGTTCGCGCGGGTCAGCCCGCCATGCTGCATGAACCAGTGATACGTGTCGTCGTCGAGCATCTCGGTCCACAGATAGGCGTAGTAACCGGCGGCATAGCCGTTGGCCCAGATGTGGAGGAAATAACTCGAGCGGTAGCGCGGCGGGACGTGCGCGACGTCCAGGCCCAGTTTCGCCAATTCGTCGGCCTCGAATTTGTCGACATCCTGCTTGGGCATGCCCGCGGTGAGCGAGTGCCAGCGCATGTCGAGCAGCGCCGCCTCGACCAGCTCGCCCAGCGCATAACCCTGGTTGAACTTGGCGGCGCTCTTGATCTTGGCGACGAGCTCGGCGGGCATCGCCGCGCCGGTCTGATAATGCTTGGCGTAATGCGCGAACACCGCCGGATCGAGTGCCCAATGCTCGTTGAACTGCGACGGGAACTCGACGAAATCGCGCGCGGTGCTCGTCCCCGAAAGCGACGGATAGACGCCGTTCGCGAACAGCCCGTGCAGGCCGTGGCCGAATTCGTGGAACATCGTCGTCACGTCGTCGAAGCTGATCAGCGCGGGCTGGCCGGCGGCTGGCTTGGTGAAATTGGCGACGTTGTAGATGACCGGCTTGGTGCCGAAGATCTTCGCCTGGTTGACGAAGTTCGACATCCAGGCGCCGCCATTCTTGTTGTCGCGCTTGAAATAGTCGCAGTAGAACAGCCCGAGCTCGGACCCGTCCTTGTCATATACGGTGAAGACGCGCACGTCCGGCTGGTAGACCGGAATGTCCTTTCGCTCCTTGAAGGTGATGCCGTACATCTGGTTGGCGGCATAAAAGACGCCGTCTTCGAGCACGCGGTTCAGCTCGAAATAGGGCTTCACCTGGCTCTGATCGAGATTGTAGCGCGCCTTGCGCACGCGCTCGGCATACAGGCTCCAGTCCCACGGCTTGGCATCGAACGCCTTGCCGTCCTTGGCGATCTCGGCGTTGACGTCGGCAAGCTCCTTCTTCTGCTCGGTTGCGAGCGCGGGGACGAGGCCCTTCATGAAGCCGATCGCGGTCGTGGGGTTCTTCGCCATCTGGTCGTACAGCGCGTAGGAGGCGAAATCGGGATAGCCCATCAGCTTGGCGAGATCGGCGCGCAGCTCGGCGATGCGAGAGATGGTCGCGCGGGTATCGTTGGCGTCGCCCATTTCGGATCGGGTCCAGCCATGGTTGAACAGCGCCTCGCGCGTGCCGCGGTCGGTGAGCGAGGCGAGCGCCGGCTGCTGCGTGGTGTTCTGCAGCGGGATGAGCCATTTGCCGCCCATGCCGCGCCCCTCCGCGTCCTTCGCTGCGGCGGCGATCGCGCCGTCGTCCATCCCGGCGAGCTTGGCCTTGCTGTCGACCGTCAGCGCACCCGTCTTGGTGCCGGCGAGCAGCTTTTGCTGGAACGCGGTCTGCAGATTGGCGAGCTCGGTATTGATCGCGCGCAGCTTGGTCTTGTCCGCCTCGCTCAGCAGCGCGCCCGAATGGACGAAATTCTGGTAATAGACCTGGAGCAACTGGCGCTGTTCACCGCTGAGTTTGAGCTTGGCGCGCTGGTCGTAGAGCGATTTCACCCGGGCGAAGAGCTTGGGATTGAGGTTGATCGCGTCGTTATGCTGCGACAGCTTGGGCGATTCCGCGGTCTGCACCTTGTCGAGCGTGTCGTTGGTATTGGCGCCGACCACGCCCGAAAAGGCGAGGCTGACCCGGTCGAGCATGCGGCCCGATTTCTCCATCGCGCCGATCGTGTTGTCGAAGGTCGCGGGGGCGGGGTTGCCGGCGATCGCCTCGATCTCGTTCAGGTGCTGCGTCATCGCCATTTCGAACGCGGGCTGGTAATCGCTGTCCTTGATCTGATCGAACGGCGGCGCCTGGAACGGCAGCGTGCTGGCGTTGGCGAACGGGTTGGCACGCTCCGCCGCCGTCGCGCCCGAGGCCGCGGTCAAATACGTCGTCGCACTCAAAGCGAGTGCCGCCGCGCCAAGCCATTTCGCCGTCCGCATCGATCGTTTCCCTTGTTACGATAATCGTCGCGCGCGGTGTGCGGCGCACCGGGGCCGGCGGTCAAGCGCGATTCGCCGGAAGGCCGCTTGATCGAAAGCAAGCAAGGCGGGTTCCCCCAACCTACGTCATCGTCTAGCGCTGGCCGGTGGCATCCATTCTCTCTTGCGACCTGGCGATCGTCGGCGGTGGGCTGGCCGGCGGTTTGATCGCGCTGGCGCTCAAGACGAAGCGCCCCGACCTCGACGTTCGCATCGTCGAGGGGTCGGGCCGGATCGGCGGGAACCATCTCTGGTCGTTCTTCGAGGGCGATATCGCGCCGGCCGACCGCTGGATCGTCGCGCCGCTGATCAGCTATCAGTGGCCCGCCTATGACATCGCCTTTCCAGCGCATGCGCGAACGATCGCGACGCGTTACCACTCGATCGAGTCGGAGCGGCTCGACGCGGCGGTTCGCGCCGCCTTGCCGGAGCCGGCGCTGCTGTTCCGCCGCAAGGTCCTGGCGGCCGGTCCGCGCGCGGTCGTGCTGGCCGATGGCGACCGGATCGAGGCCAGGGGCGTGATCGATGCGCGCGGTCCCGGCGACCTGTCGCTGCTCGATTGCGGCTGGCAGAAGTTCGTCGGCCGCGAACTGACGCTCGCCGCGCCCCACGCCGACCCGCGCCCGATGGTGATGGACGCGACGGTGCCGCAGATCGACGGCTACCGGTTCGTCTATTGCCTGCCCTTCGCCACCGATCGGATGTTCGTCGAGGACACCTATTACAGCGATTCGCCGACGCTCGATGTCGATACACTGCGCGGACGGATCGACGCCTATGTCGCGGTGCGCGGCTGGCGGACCCGCGCGGTCGTGCGCGAGGAAGCGGGCGTGTTGCCGGTAACGATGGGCGGCGATTTCGAGCGATATTGGCGAAGCGGCGGCAACAACACCGCCAAGGCGGGAATGCGCGCCGGTCTGTTCCACCCGACCACCGGGTATTCGCTGCCCGACGCGGTGCGCAGCGCCGCGCTGATCGCGCGGGCGCAGGATCTGTCGGGTCCGGCCATGCATGACCTGACGCATGCCTTCGCGCGCGACACCTGGAAGAAACGCGGCTTTTACCGAATGCTCGACACCATGTTGTTCAAGGCCGCCGAACCGCAGGAACGCTACCGCATACTGGAACGCTTCTATCGCCTGCGCCCCGCGCTTATAGGACGTTTCTATGCAGGACGATCGACGATGATGGACAAGGCGCGCGTGCTGACGGGCAAGCCGCCCGTGCCGATCGGCCGTGCCATCCGCGCGATCCGCGGCGCATCGTGAGGAAGCGCGCATTATGAAACGGGCGATCGTCATCGGCGCCGGGTTCGGCGGACTCGCGCTTGCCATCCGGTTGCAATCGGCGGGGGTCGAGACGACCCTTGTCGAGGCACGCGACAAACCGGGCGGGCGCGCTTATTACTGGGAGAAGGACGGTTTCACCTTCGATGCCGGGCCGACCGTCATCACCGATCCGGATTGCCTGCGCGAACTGTGGGCGCTGAGCGGCCACGATATGGCCGAGGACGTGACGCTGGAGCCGGTCAAACCCTTCTACCGGCTCAACTGGGTCGATGGGACGAGCTTCGATTATACCAATGACGATGCGGTTCTGAACGCCGAGATCGCGCGGTTGAACCCCGAGGACGTCGCCGGGTACAAGCGCTTCCTCGACTATTCCGCCGGCGTGTACCGCGAGGGGTATGAGAAGCTCGGCCATGTCGCGTTCCTCGACTTCGCGTCGATGATCAAGGCCGCGCCGAGCCTGGCCAAATACCAAGCGTGGCGATCGGTCTATTCGATGGTGTCGTCGTTCGTGAAGAGCGAGCATCTGCGCCAGGCGCTGTCGTTCCACACGCTGCTGGTCGGCGGCAACCCGATGACGACGAGCGCGATCTATGCGCTGATCCACAAGCTCGAACGTGACGGCGGGGTGTGGTTCGCGAAGGGTGGCACCAACCGGCTGGTCGCCGGCATGGTAGCGCAGTTCGAGCGGCTCGGCGGCGTCGTCCGGCTCGGCGACGCGGTGACCGACATCGCGACGATGGGCGACCGAGCGACCGGGGTGACGACCGCGAGCGGCTGGCACGGCGATGCCGACATGGTCGCGGTCAACGGCGATATCGTCCACGCCTATCGCGACCTGCTGACCAGCAGTCGCGCGGCGCAGCGAACGCGAGCGAAGCTTGAACGCAAGAGCTATTCGCCGTCGCTGTTCGTCGTCCATTTCGGCATCAAGGGCACGTGGCCGGGCATCCCGCACCACATGATCCTGTTCGGCCCGCGCTATAAGGGATTGCTGACCGACATTTACGATCACGGTGTGCTGAGCGAGGACTTCTCGCTCTATCTCCACCACCCGACCGTGACCGATCCGGCGATGGCGCCCGAGGGGCATTCGACCTTCTACGCGCTCGCGCCGGTGCCGCACCTCGGCAAGTTTCCGGTGGATTGGGACGAGATCGCGCCCGTGCTCGAAAAACGCATCCTCGACGAGGTCGGGCGGCGGCTGATCCCCGACATCCACGAGCGCATCGTGACCAAGTTCAGCTACAGCCCCAAGGATTTCGCGGGCGACCTGAACGCGCATCTCGGCAGCGCCTTCAGCCTCGAGCCGACGCTGATGCAGAGCGCCTATTTCCGCGTCCACAACCGCGACGACCATATCCCCAACCTCTATTTCGTCGGCGCGGGGACTCATCCGGGGGCGGGTATTCCGGGCGTGGTGGGCAGCGCCAAGGCGACCGCCGCGCTGATGCTGGAGGGGCCGCGGTGAACAGCCTCGGTCCCTGGCGATGAAGCGCCTGGCGGTCTATTGCGGATCGGCGACACCGGCCGATCCCGTTTATATCGACACCGCCCGTGCGGTCGGTCGCACGCTCGCCGAGCGCGGGATCGGCGTAATCTATGGCGGTGGCAAGCTCGGGCTGATGGGGGCGGTGGCGGATTCGGCGCTCGAAGCCGGCGGCGAAGTGATCGGGATCATTCCGCAGGCGCTGGTCGATGCCGAGGTCGCGCACCGCGGGCTCACCGAGTTGCACGTCGTCGAGACGATGCACCAGCGCAAGCAGGCGTTCACCGATCTGTCGGACGGGTTCGTCAACCTGCCCGGCGGCACCGGCACGATGGACGAATTGTGGGAAGCGCTGAGCTGGGCGCAGATCGGTTATCATGCCAAGCCGGTCGGGCTGCTCAACACCGCCGGCTATTACGATCAACTGATCGCCTTCTACGCGAAGATGGCCGAGGTCGGTTTCCTGCGCCCGCAGCATCGCGGCGTGCTGATCGTCGATGCCGAACTTGGCGGGTTGCTGGCGAAGATGGCGGATCACACCCCGCTCACCGGGATCGCCAAGATGAAGGCAAGCGACCTTTGAATTCGCCGACGCGCGACGCCATCGTCGCCACCGCGCGCGAATCGATCGCGCGCGGATCGAAGAGCTTCGCCGCCGCCAGCCTCCTGTTCGATCGCGCCACGCGCGAGCGGGCGTGGCTGCTCTACGCCTGGTGCCGCGCGTGCGACGACATCGCCGACGGGCAGGATCATGGCCACGGCATGACCCGCGTCGCCGATGCGCCGGCGCGACTGGCGCGCCTGTCGGCGATGACCGAAGCGGCGCTGGCGGGAGACGTGGTCGGGGATCCGGCGTTCGACGCGCTTCGCCTCGTCGCGGCCGAAACCGGCTTGCCGCACCGGTTCGCGCGCGACCTAATCGCCGGGTTCGCGCTCGATGCCGAGGATTGGCGGCCGCGCACGGCGGACGATCTGTACCGCTATTGCTACCATGTCGCCGGCGCGGTCGGGTGCATGATGGCAGTGGCGATGGGCGTTTCGCCCGATGACGACGCGACGCTCGACCGGGCGTGCGATCTCGGCATCGCCTTCCAGCTCGCCAACATCGCGCGCGACATCGCCGAGGACGACCGCGCTGGGCGCTGCTATCTGCCGGTCGAATGGCTGGTCGAGATGGATATCCCGCCCGGCGAGCATATGAGGCCGCCGTTTCGTCACCGTCTCGCGCATCTGGCGAAGCGGCTGGCGGAACGCGCCGCCGCGTTCGAGGCGAGCGCGCGGGTCGGGACGCCGAGCTTGCCGTTCCGCTCGGCCTGGGCGGTGCTTTCCGCCGCCGGCATATACGGCGCGATCGCGCGAATCGTTGCGGCGCGCGGCGAACAAGCGTGGGACCGGCGGGTCACGACCGGCGCTGCCGCCAAGATCGGTTTCATCGCCGCTGCCGCTTCGCAGGCGTCGCGCCGGCGCGCGCTGTATCCCACGGCGCCGCGCGATCCGGCATTATGGTCCCGCCCGCGCGGTGAAGAAACCGCTAACCATTTCTGAACATCCGCAGGTCACCCGCCGACGCCCACAGTGGCGCAATGTCAGCGTATCCTTGTCTCCGTGCCATCTCCGCGATGCGGCCGTCCGCATGACCGCCCTGTCGCTCAAACTGTCGCGCGCCCTGGCGCGGGGCCGCGCCGCGCCGTCGCCGCCGCGAAGCCGCGCCGACTTGCTGCTGACGCTGCTGCGCAAGCGGGCGACCGCGCACAATGTCGGTGACGATGAGCTGGAGGCGCTGCTGCGCGACCAGATTCGCTGGGCGCTGCCGATCGAGCGATCGACCGAGGCGGAACTAGCCGAGTAGCGGCTCGCCGGGATACGGCTTTCGGTGCAGCCTGAGCGCCAACCACCCGCCGGCCAGCGGAGCGACGATGGTCGCCGTCTGCATCCATAGCGGATGCGGGAACTGAAAGAGGTTGACGATGCCGCCCGCGATCGTCGCACCGACCACTAACCACGCCGCCGGTCGCCAGTCGCAGACACGAAGCGCGAGCCAGGCCCCGCCGAAGGTTCCGGCGAACCAGCCGAAAACGACGAGCAGCTTCGCGGGGACCGGCATTGCGGCGATGAGCGCGGCCATCACCGCCGGATCGTCCGCGTCGAGATCGGTCACGAGCGGATACAGCCACTCTGATAAAATCTCGACCGCCAGGATGATCAACGTGGCCGCCACGAGGCCCAATATTACGCCTGAAACTTTTCGCACTCATCGCCCCCGTTCAGGCGGGCATCGTAACGCGGCGCCGAGCGCTCGCAAGGTGCCAGGTTCAGCCGTGGTGCGCGCTGGTGCGCACCTGGGTCAGCAGCTGGCCCCGCGTCTGGCATGCGGCGGTGACGACGGGAAAATCGAGATCGGTGTTACGAGCGAGCGCTGCGGGCATCGCCGCCTGGCATTGCTGGGCAGACCGGTACTGCGCTGGCTCGACACGCGCCTGGGCGCAGGCGGCGCTGCCGTCGCCGCATCCCATGATTGCCATGACGTAGATCAGCGGTTCCATCGCGCGTCTCCCTCGCAGGGTCCAGTTGGGAGTAAAATCGCTGGGCGGGGCAATAGGTTCCGCCGCATGCTTTCCGCCGGGCACGGCGCGCCCTACATTGGCGTGCAATGCCGCCGATGACCGAAATGCCGAGCGCCGAGCGCCCCCTGCTACCGACGCTGCGGCGATTCCTGCCGTATTTGTGGCCGGTGGGCGAGCCGGTGCTCCGAATACGCATCGTCGTGGCGATGACCCTCGTCGTCGCGTCAAAGCTCGTGCAGGTGTACGGCGCGCCGTTCGCGCTGCAGGGCGCTGTCGACGGGATGGCCAAGGGGGATCGCTCGGCCACGACGCTGATCCTCGCGCTGGTGCTGGGCTATGCCGCGGCGCGGTTCGGATCGGTTTTGTTCGACAACCTGCGCAACGCGGTGTTCGAGCGCGTCGGCCAGGACGCGACGCGGCGGCTGGCGGCGACGGTGTTTCGGCACCTCCACCAACTCTCGCTGCGCTTCCATCTCGAACGGCGAACGGGCGCGGTGACCAAGGTGGTCGAGCGCGGCACCAAGAGCATCGACACGATGCTCTATTTCCTGCTGTTCAACATCGCGCCGACGGTGCTCGAGCTGGCGATGGTGATCGGCATCTTCGGCACCAAGTTCGGCGGCTGGCTGGTCGCCGGCACGCTGGTGATGGTCGGGGTCTATATCTGGTTCACCCGCATGGTCACCGACTGGCGCGCCAACCTGCGCACCCGGATGAACGACCTCGATACCGGCGCGGTCGCGCATGCCGTCGATTCGCTGCTCAATTTCGAGACGGTGAAATATTTCGGAGCCGAAGAGCGCGAGGCGAAGCGTTATGAGGGCGCGATGATCGCCTATGCCAATGCCGCCACGCGAAGCGAGAACAGCCTGGCCTGGCTCAATATCGGCCAGTCGCTGATCACCAATTTGATGATGGCGTTCGGCATGGCGCTAATCGTGTACGGCTGGAATGCCGGGCGCTTCACCGCGGGTAACGTCGTCCTTGTCTCGACCCTGCTGGCGCAATTGTTCCGTCCGCTCGACCTGCTCGGCATGGTCTACCGCACCATCCGGCAGGGCGTGATCGACATGGGCAACATGTTCGACCTGATCGACACGCCGAGCGAGGTGGTGGATGCAGCCGGCGCGGTGCCACTGCTCGTCGGGCGCGGCCATGTGCGGTTCGAGGGCGTCCAGTTCGGCTACGACGCCGGGCAGCCGATCCTGAAGGGCATCGACCTCGATATCCCGGCGGGCAACACGCTGGCGGTGGTCGGACCGTCGGGCGCGGGCAAATCGACGCTCGCGCGGCTGATGTACCGCTTCTACGACCTGACCGGCGGGCGGATCACGATCGACGGGCAGGACATTGCCGACGTGACGCAGGCGAGCTTGCGCGCCGCGATCGGCATCGTGCCGCAGGATACCGTGCTGTTCAACGACACGATCGGCTACAACATCGCCTATGGCCGCGCCGAAGAACTGGGGGGCGCCGACCAGGCCGCGATCGAGCGCGCGGCGAAGGGCGCGGCGATCTCCGGCTTCATCGAGCGCCAGCCGCTGGGTTATGAGACGCGGGTCGGCGAACGGGGCCTGAAATTATCCGGCGGCGAGAAGCAGCGCGTGGCGATCGCGCGGACCCTGCTCAAGAACCCGCCGATCCTCATCCTCGACGAGGCGACGAGCGCGCTGGACAGCCGCACCGAAAGCGAGATCATGGAGACGCTCGAGGCGATCGAGCGCGGACGCACCACGATCGTCATCGCGCATCGCCTTTCGACCGTGGTCCATGCCGACGAGATCGTCGTGCTGGAAGCGGGGCGCGTGGTCGAACGGGGCAGCCATGCGGCGCTGCTCAAGAAGGACGGGCTCTATGCTGACATGTGGGCGCGCCAGGCACGGGAGCGCGAGACCGACAACGAGGCGATAGCGGCGGAGTGACGTGCTACGCAAGCAGCCCGCGATATTCGGGATGCTTGGCGATATAAGCGGCGACGAAGGGGCATTGCGGGACGATCCGCAGCCCACGGTCGCGCGCGCTGTCGAGCGCGGCGCGGATCAGCGTGCTGCCCACGCCGCGCCCCTCCAGCGAGGGCGGCACCTTGGTGTGGGTGAAGACGATGCGGTTGCCCTCCATCTGATACGCAGCGACGGCCCGCTGGCCGTCGACGACAAGCTCGAATTCGGCTTCCGCCTTGTTGTCGCGCACGATCTGCATGGCCTGGTTCATGCCAGGGCGCTTGCACCGGATCG
>JBDSKT010000017.1:0-4992 GCA_039916765.1 Sphingomonas sp. | reverse complement strand
CGCTCAGGAACCGCGTCACGAACTATACGCAGGTCGAGCGCCTACCGAAGCGGCTCCAGCGAATGGTTGCGCTGACGCGATCGATGACCATCGTCACCACCAACAACGAAGCCGAAGCACTGTTGCTCGAGGCGCAACTGATCAAGCGTTACCGCCCGGCGTACAATGTGCTGCTGCGCGATGACAAATCGTTTCCTTTCATCCTGTTGCGCGCCGATCATGAATTTCCGCGGATACAAAAACATCGTGGCGCACGCCGCTCCAAGGGCAATTATTATGGTCCGTTCGCCAGCGCCGGATCGGTGAACAACACCCTCAATGCGCTGCAAAAACTGTTCCTCCTGCGCTCGTGCACCGACAGTTTTTTTCGCAATCGCGACCGCCCGTGCCTGCTCTACCAGATCAAACGGTGCTCGGCGCCTTGCGTGGGGCGAATCGACGAGGTGGGCTATGCCGAGCTGATTGCCGACGCGAAGGACTTCCTCGCGGGCAAATCGACGCAAGTGCAGGCCAAGCTTGGCGGCCAGATGCAGGCGGCGGCAGCCGGGATGGATTTCGAGTTGGCGGCGGTCATCCGAGACCGTTTACGCGCCCTGACCTTCATCCAGGGGTCGCAAGCGATCAACGCAGAGGGGCTGGGCGATGCCGACATCTTCGCTCTGGCATGCCGGCAGGGGACGATCGGCATCCAGGCCTTCTTCATTCGCGGTGGTCAGAATTGGGGGCATCGCAGCTTCTTTCCCGCGCATACCGCCGACATTCCCGAGGCTGAGGTTCTGGCAAGCTTCCTGATGCAGTTCTACGAGGAAGTGCCGCCGGCCAAGACCATATTCGTTGATCGCGAACTCCCCGAAAACGCCCTGCTGGAAGAGGCGCTTGGGTCGCTGGCCGGGCGCAAGGTCGATGTATCGGTGCCGCAACGCGGGATCCGTCGCCGCTTGCTTGATCAAGCCACGCGCAACGCCGAAGAAGCGCTGGACCGGCGGCTTGCGGAGAGCACGACCCAGGCCAAATTGTTACGGGAAGTTGCCGACCTGTTCGATCTTGCCGAGCCGCCCGACCGGATCGAAATCTATGACAACAGCCATATCCAGGGCACGAGCGCGGTCGGCGCGATGGTCGTCGCGGGGCCGGAAGGGTTCCGCAAGGGACAATATCGCAAATTCAACATCCGTAACCCCGATACGCAACCGGGCGACGATTTCGGCATGATGCGCGAGGTGTTCCAGCGCCGCTTCGCCCGCGCGCTGTCGGATGATCCGGATCGCGATGCGGGCGACTGGCCCGATCTTGTGCTGATCGACGGCGGACGCGGGCAGTTGAACGCCGTCAAGGGCGTGCTCGAGGAGATGGGCATCGAAGATGTCTGCCTTGTCGGTATCGCCAAGGGTCCGCATCACGGTCGCGATGGGCGGGAGGTTTTCCATATGCTCGACGGGCGCGAGTTCCAGCTGCCGGTGAACGCGCCGGTGCTATTCTATCTCCAGCGCCTTCGTGACGAAGTCCACCGCTTCGCGATCGGTGCGCACCGCGCGAAACGGGCGAAAGCGATCGGCGCCAGTCCGCTCGACGATGTTCCCGGTATCGGCCCGGCGCGTAAGAAGGCGCTGTTGATGCATTTCGGCACCGCGCGTGCCGTGCGCGGGGCAAGCCTCGAGGACTTGAAGAAGGCCCCCGGCGTATCCGGCGCGGTTGCGCAGCAGCTGCATGATTTCTTCCACGCGCGCTGATCCATAGCGGCGCGATCGATGCACCTTCGCGCCGAAGCCTTGATCCTCACCGCCCGCGCGCATGGCGAGCACGGGGCAATCGTTCGTTCGCTTACCGCTGAACACGGGATGATCGCCGGCTATGTACGTGGCGGGCGTTCGACGCGGTTGAGGCCCGTCCTGCAACCCGCCAACCTCGTGCTAGGCGACTGGCGCGCCCGCACCGACGATCAGCTTGCAGGCCTGACCGTCGAGCTGATCCACAGTCGTGCGCCGCTTTATGTCGAGCCGCTCCCGGCGGCCGCGCTTGAATGGGTGACGGTGCTGACCGCGACCGCGCTGCCGGAGGGAAACCCTTATCCCCGCCTGCATGCGGCGCTCGACGGCGTCATCGGCGCGGTCGAGGCGGCGAGCGCGGCGCGCGGCTGGGGACTCGCGCTGGCACGCTACGAATGGCTGCTGCTCGCCGAGCTTGGCTATGGTCTGGAACGTGCGCGTCTGCCGGAATCGATGCGCACCGGCGGCGAGGCCGGCTGGACCGATATTCTTGCCGCGCTGGCCATGACCGGCGACGCGATCGCGGCGGACCTGTTCGCCGACCGGCGGGGCGATCCGTTGATGGCACGGGCTCGACTGATGGACCGCCTCAAAAGGGTGGTTGCGTAGCCGCTGCCAGCTCGGCAAGGGCCGATAGAGATTGGCGAGAAGGGCGCGCGCAGGACATCCACCCAGTTTCGGCAAGGCGATGACGGTGATAGTTATGATGAAGGCGTGGCCGGCACCGAACATTCCGGGTTTCAGGCGGCGGAAAAGTGCTGCGGATTGCTCTGCTCGGTCGATGAGATCGACGTGCTCCGACGTTGCAATCGCGGCGCGATATCGTGACTGAAACCGCGCGTCATTGTCCTGACATGGCGCTGACACACATGTTCGTGGATAACGCGGCGATGATGCTGCTTCGTTCACTGGCGTCGCCCGACGCGACAAGCCGGATAGAAGGGGCCGCTGGCCGGGCAATCGTCGAAAGCGCAACGGCGGCCGACCTGGGCGGTGCATCATCGACGCGGGTGATGGGCGACGCGTTGTTGGCGCACTTCGCGTGACCGGATCGCTCGAGCTTGCGGTGGTCATCCCGACCTTTAACGAAGTCGGCAACGTTGCGGTGCTGATCGCCCGGCTCGACGCGGCGCTCGCTGGCCGTCAGTGGGAAGCGATATTCGTGGATGACGACAGCCCCGACGGCACCGCCGACGCGGCGCGTGAAATCGCGCGGAGCGACCGCCGTGTCCGCGTTGTCCAGCGTATCGGCCGCCGTGGCTTGTCGACCGCTTGTATCGAGGGCATGTGCGCCACCGCTGCGCCAATGGTCGCGGTGATCGACGGCGATCTCCAGCATGACGAGACAATCCTGCCGCTGATGCTCGACGCGTTGCAGCGCGATGCGGGTCTCGACCTGGCGATTGGTTCGCGCTTCGTCGCGGGCGGTAGCACGGGCGAATGGGATCAAGACCGCATCGCCAAATCCGCGCTTGCCACCAGGCTTGCCCGCAAGGTGCTCAAGGCGGATCTCAACGATCCGATGAGTGGCTTCTTCATGATGCGCACTGGCATCGTGCGCGAGCTGTCACGGCATCTTTCGGCAATCGGCTTCAAGATCCTGCTCGACATCATGACGACCAGCGCGCGACCGCTTACGTTCGCCGAGTTTCCATACACCTTCCGCCTGCGAACCGAGGGCGAGAGCAAGCTCGATTACGTCGTGGCCATGGAATATCTGATCGCGCTCTACGATCGTATTTTCGGGCATATAATCCCGGTACGCTTCGCGATGTTCGCGGCGATCGGCGTGCTCGGTCTCGTCGTCCATATGGGCGTGCTGAGCGCGCTCTTCGTCGGCTTTGGTACCAGTTTTCGCGAAGGCCAGATCGCCGCAACGGCAGTGGCGATGACGTTCAACTTCTTCCTGAACAATGCGCTGACCTATCGCGAATTGCGGCTGACGGGGTTTCGCGGATTGTTCGCCGGCTGGTTGTCATTTTGCGCGGTATGCGCTGTCGGAGCGATCGCGAACGTCGGAATCGCGGCGTTCCTCCACGACGTGCAGTCACGCGAATGGGCGCTCTCCGCGGTGATTGGCGTCGCGGTGGGTGCGGTGTGGAATTACGCGCTGTCCTCGCGTTTCGTCTGGGGGCGTTACTGACGAAGCTATGGCCAGGTCTTGAACCAGATCCAGTGCTGAAACGATCGGGGCCCAGCCAGCGCGACGGCGGAAATGATCGGGGAGAAATAGGCGAACAGGCCGGCCGATACGGCGAGGAAATATTCGTCCCAACCCCTGAACCGCCCCGTGCCGTAATGGCCCCATGCCGCAGCCAGCGGCAATGCGAGGAAAATGCTCGGCAGATAATAGTAATAGAAGAAACCCAGCGACTTGGGGATCACGATCCACATCGCATAAGCGCCACCCCACAGCATCGTGACGGCAAAGGGCTTCACGGCCCCATCGCGCAGCCACGCCCACAGGCAGGCGATCACCGCCACCAGCCCGCCCCACAAGATCGCCGGGTTGCCGACCATGAAAATACCGCGGATCGCGCCGTCGGCCGGCTCGTAAAGGTACCAGATGGGCCGAAGCATCAACGGCCAGCTCCACCAGTTTGATTGGTACGGGTGCGAGGGCAAGATCTGCGTTTGCACAAGATACATCTGGTGCTGGAACGGAAGAAACCCGGCAATCGACAGCGGCTGGGTGGCGTAAAAGAATGCAGGTGCAAAGGTTAGCGCGTACGTCGCGATGCTCACGATGCCGAGCGCCAGCATCGCGGGGACCGCCGCCAGACCCGGCCAATGAGGCTGATTGAGTCCGTTGAGCGCGCCATAAACCGATCGCTTCGCCGCGCGTGCATCGCGCAATCGCACCGCGACGAAGGCGACGCCTGCATAAGCAACGAAGGGCGCTGCCGCCCATTTCGCTCCGACCGCGAGGCCGAGAAGCACACCGCCCAAGACCCAGCGCCACCATGTAGTCCGCGCGGTCATCGCGCGCATCGACCATAGCAAGGCCGCAATGCCGAGCACGACGAACGCGCCCATAAAACCATCGAGCATCGCGATCCGCGCCTGGATGAAGACGGTGATATTGAGCAGCACGAACAACGCGGCGAGCGTAGCGGTGCGAACTTGGCGGAAGATCAGCCAGCCGATCGCGAAAACACCCATCACCGTCGCGGTGCCAGCGAGCAGCGCGAAGAACCGCCAGCCTAGGCTGTTATCGCCGAAGAGG
>JBDSKT010000016.1:0-2579 GCA_039916765.1 Sphingomonas sp. | reverse complement strand
AACGTCACCGGCGAGAGCTTCGATTACGGCCCATGGCGCTTCAACCCTACCTGGAACCCAAGCTTCACCGCGGCTTATTTTGATCATGCCGGACTTTATGCATTCGGCCGCCAGCCCGAGGCGATCCATTGGAACGTCGCGCAACTGGCGATATCACTGCGTTTGCTGAGCGCGGCCGAGCCGCTGATCGAGCAGCTCGAATCGTTCGGCGACCGATACCAGACAGCGATATCGCGTGCGTTTCTGTGGCGGCTTGGCGTCACGGCGCGCGATCCGGATAGCGATCGCGCGCTGATCCGGGCGATGGAACCGGCGTTGCGCTCGACCGCGACGCCGATTGATCGGTTTTTCTTCGATGCCTTTAGTGGCGCCCTGCCTGACCATTACACCGATGCCTTCGATCAGGCGCGGGTCGCATTGAGCGGCTATGCACCGCGCAAGAACCGCAGCCACCCTTATTGGCTGGGCGAACCCTGTTCGATGCTGATCGACGAGGTCGAGGCGATCTGGTCGGCGATCGACGAACGCGACGACTGGGCGCCCTTCCACGCCAAGATCGCCGCCGTGCGCGCGATGGGCGACGCGCTCGCATGACACGCCCTCCCTTGCAGCGGAGGGAGCGAGTGAACATAGAGGGCGAATGGCGGAACTGATCTCGTATGAACCGGCGACGGGCGCCGTGCTGTGGCGCGGCCTGACCGGCGATGCTGATACCGAAGTCGCCGCTGCGCGCGCCAGCTGGGCGGCCTGGGCTTCGCACCCGCTTACCTACCGGATCGAAGCGATGCGTCGTTTCGCCAATGTCGTGCGCGCCCGCGCCGAGGATTTCGCCGACACTATCGCGCGCGAAACGGGCAAGCCATTATGGGAGGCGCGGACCGAGGTCGATAGCGTCATAGCTAAAGTCGATATCTCGGTCGCCGCTTATACCGAGCGAAGTGCGCAGCGCCGGCTCGACGCCCCGATGGGCAGCCGAATGGCGCTTCGGCACAAGCCGCACGGAGTCCTCGCAGTGCTTGGGCCGTACAATTTCCCCGCGCATCTGCCCAATGGCCACATTGTCCCCGCCTTGCTCGCCGGCAATGCGGTGGTGTTCAAGCCGTCCGAAAAAACGCCCGCGACCGGCGCGTTCATGGTCGATTGCTACCACGCGGCAGGCATTCCCAAGGGCGTGGTGCGGTTGCTCGTCGGCGGTCCGACGGAGGGCAAGGCGCTGGCCGGGCATGACGACATAGACGGATTGTTGTTCACCGGGTCGGCACCAACGGGCATTGCCCTCAATCGCGCCTTCGCCACCAAACCGGAAAAGATTCTCGCGCTAGAAATGGGCGGCAACAACCCCATCGTGGTGTGGGACACGCCCGATCTACATGCCGCCGCGGTGCTCATCGTGCAATCCGCCTTCACGACCGCCGGGCAACGTTGCACCGCCGCGCGACGATTGATCGTGGACCAGAAACTCTATGATCCGCTGGTCGCCGAGCTGTTGAAACTGATGACTCGCCTGATTGTCGGGGCGCCACACGACGATCCTGCCCCTTTCATGGGATCGGTGATCGACAACGACACGGCGGATTTGCTGACCGAAAGTTTCCTTGAGCTGATGATGCGTGGAGGTAAGCCGCTCCGCCATCTCGAGCGGCCGGTCGCCGATCGCCCGTTCCTGCTCCCCGCGCTGATCGACACCACCGACATGGCCGAGCGACCTGACATCGAACTGTTCGGTCCGATTCTGCAGGTCATCCGCACAGACGATTTCGACGCCGCCATCGCCGAAGCTAACAACACGCGCTACGGCCTGTCGGCCTCGCTGATCAGCCAGACGCCTTCACTGTACGACCGCTTTTGGGCCAATGCCCGCGCGGGTATCGTTAACTGGAACCGTCCGACCAACGGAGCGAGTTCATCGGCACCGTTCGGCGGCATTGGCTGGTCGGGCAATCACCGCCCCAGCGCCTATTACGCGGCGGACTATTGCGCCTATCCGGTGGTCAGCAACGAGGCGGAGCAGGCGCGCGCCACCATCGGCATAGGCCTGCGCGACGAATGACGGCTACGGCGTCAGCCGTTGCGAACCCACAATGTCCGCTTGACCGCGCCGGTCATGATCTTGCTTTTGAAGGCGCGGCGTACCGTCTCGGCGTCATCGCCGTTCATCAGCACGACGCGCGTGCCGCCCGATAACAAAGGCTCGATCGCGCTGATCGTCACCTTGTGCTTGGCGCACATGTCGATCACTTCGGTACGCTCGGCGTTGACGTTCATCGCTCGGCTCATCGCATCGTCCCCTGAAAATCCGCAATAAGTATTGCTTAGCAGCATATCGCGACATTTGCAGGTGTTGATCGCGCGCGCCGACGCGCTCGATGGTCGGGCGTGCAAAGTTGGACTTCCCGTGCGCAAAGCATCGCTGGATTGCCCCGCCCCGCGCGCCGGCCCACTTTTGGCGCATGGCTACGCTTCTTGATCCAACGGCGCGCGGGCGCGTCATTCTTGTCGGCGCCGGTCCGGGCGACCTCGGCCTGCTTACCGTTCGCGCGGTCGCCGCGCTCCAGGCGGCTGATGTCGTCGTGCACGAC
>JBDSKT010000015.1:0-7052 GCA_039916765.1 Sphingomonas sp. | reverse complement strand
GCGTTCGTGGGCAACATCATTGCCCTACTCGCCGCGCGGCGGGCGTTTGTTCGCTATATCGCCATGCTCCGCGGCGCGGCGGCAGTGTGGGAAAAAACCGCACATATTTTCCCGCAAGACATGGCTGAGCCGCGTCCGGTCATCCCGGCGCAGCGATCGGATACGGGTTGAACGGGCGGGGGCGGCCCCTGAGGTTTCTGCTAATGGTGATATGCGCGTGGACCGGCGGGCGTGTCATCTCGCTATGGCCGCGCGTCGATTCGCATCCCGGTTTCATTCATGCTGTTGTGCCGGCCGCGCAGGCCGAGGTTGCGCAGAGAAAACCCGGGCCGCCGACCGCCATCAGGTCGCCGTTCATCTCGATTGGCCCGCCGTCGAGACGTTTGTCCTTACCTGGATATGGCGGCGATCAACTGGCGCTAAACGTGCCGATGCCGCTCGTCGCGGCACAGACCGACGCTGCGGCACAGGCGGATGCGGCGGGCCGATCGAGCGAAATGCCCGGTCTGGTTCCCGCGCTGCCCCATATTGTTAAGCATGGCGGAGAACTGCATTCTCGCTTGTCGGGCAGCTTCTGGCTACTCGCTCGCAGCGGCAGCGGAGTCTCGAATGGCGTGGTTGGGGGCCAGCTCGGCGGATCCCAGGTTGGAGTGCGGCTGGCTTATGCCCTTGACCGGCGGCGCCGCATCGCGCTCGCTGGACGATTAACGTCCCCGTTAGCCGACGGAACGCGCGAAGCATCGCTCGGCATCGAATGGCAACCGACGCGATTGCCGCTGCGCCTTGTCGCCGAACAGCGAGTCGTGATCGGGGCCGGCCGCGGTGGACCGTCCGTAGCAATCGTAGGTGGCGCCGGGCCGCAGTTGCTCGCAGCGGGGTTCCGTCTCGATGGTTACGGGCAAGCCGGCGTGATCAAACGCGACATCGTCGAGGGTTTTGTCGATGGCGCGGTCCACGTGTCGCACCCGCTCGGCCAGCTTGGCGGCGTGCGTTTTGATCTCGGCGGCGGCCTATGGGGCGCGGCGCAACGTGGCGCCCAGCGTGTCGACATCGGCCCGAGCGTTGGCGCAGTCGTCGCGCTTGGTAAACAGCGCGTTCGGTTCGCGCTTGACTGGCGTGAGCGCATCGCCGGCAATGCGCGCCCGGGTTCGGGACCGAGCCTGTCGCTGGGTGCGGATTTCTAACCGGCAAATCTTTGCGCGCACCGCGCAAACGCGATACCGCTCGCGAGCCCATGGATGTCTATCTCCCCATCGCCAATCTGTCGGTAAATGCGTTCGTCATCGTCTTCCTGGGCGTCGGCGTCGGATTATTGTCGGGGATGTTCGGGATCGGCGGTGGGTTTCTCACGACGCCGCTGCTGATCATTTACGGCATCCCGCCGACCGTCGCTGCCGCTTCCTCGGCGAGCCAGGTCACTGGAGCGAGCGTATCGGGTGTGTTCGCGCACCTGCGTCGGGGCGGAGTCGATTTCAAAATGGGCGGCGTGCTGGTTGCCGGCGGCATGATCGGATCGCTGACGGGCGCGTGGATATTCCGCCTGCTTCAGGCCAGTGGCCAGATCGATACCGTGATCGCGGTGATCTATGTCGTGTTATTGGGGTCGATTGGCGGCATGATGGGGCGCGAGGCGTGGACGGCGATCCGCCGTACCCGCGGGCTCGCGCCGGTAAAAGCACGCAAGCGGCGTCATCATCCACTCGTCGCCGCGCTGCCGTTCCGCACGCGTTTTTATGCCTCGGGCCTATACATCTCGCCGCTTGCACCGCTCCTGATCGGATTCCTGGTCGGCAACCTGACCATTTTGCTCGGGGTCGGCGGCGGCTTCATTCTGGTTCCGGCAATGCTCTACCTGCTCGGCATGGCGACGCGGGTGGTCGTCGGCACTTCCCTGTTCCAGACCTTGTTCGTCACCGCGACCGCGACGATGGTCCATGCGACCACCACCAAGGCGGTCGATATCGTGCTCGCCGCGCTGCTGCTGCTGGGTTCGGTCGCTGGTGCGCAGATCGGCGCTCGGTTCGCCAATAAGGCGCAGCCCGAATATCTCCGCCTGGCACTGGCGGTAATCGTGTTGCTCGTCGCGTTGCGTATACTGCTCGGACTGACCTGGCGTCCGGACGAGATTTTTACGGTCGAGTTGTGGTGAACAGGGCTTGGCCTACTCTTTTGCTCGCGCCCCTGCTGATGGCGCAGGCGCGCCCAGTGGCGAAGCCGGTGCTCGTGCCAGACGTCTCGCAACGCAACATCGAGATCGCCTATAGTTTTACGGGCGCCGACCTGCTGCTGTTCGGCGCGATCCTCTATCCGGGCGGGCGCCTGCCCGACGAGGCGAAGCGCACCGACATCGTGGTGGTGGTGAAGGGTCCGACCCAATCGATCTTGGTTCGCGAAAAGGCCAAGGTCGCGGGCATCTGGGTCAACGCCGCGCGGCTGCGCTACCGATCGGCACCGAGCTTCTATGCGATCGCTTCATCGAGACCGATCGCGAGTTTGATCGACCAGCGCACCCAGGCGATCTATGAGCTCGGGCTTGATAGCTTGCAGCTCTCGCCCGCGTCCAGCGCGGCCCCCGCCGAGCAGGATCGCTTCGCGCGCGGGCTGGTCGATCTCAAGCGGCGGGGCGGCCTGTATGTCGAGGCGCCGCGCGCGGTCGAAATTACCGATGGCGTTCTATATCGGGCGCGGCTGAACATTCCGGCCCGCGTTCCGGTCGGGCGCTTCACCGCGGAAACCTTTTTGATCCGCGACGGGCGCGTGCTCGCTGCCGCGACGCGCGACATCGACATCCGCAAATCGGGCTTCGAACGGTTTGTCGCGCGCGCGGCGGAGCGTCGGTCGGTTTCTTACGGCCTTGCGGCGGTTATACTATCAATTGCGTTCGGTTGGGCAGCGGGGTGGATCGCCCGGCGGGTCTGACGCGACAGCTCCACGAAACACCCAATCTTTACCACTGTTCGCCATAAGCCGTCGCTTGAACGCCGGGGGACCCCGAATGACTGAGATGTTGGGTAGCAACGCCTTCGATCAGGCTGCGCCTGTTGCCAGCGCGGCGGAAGCGAGCAGCCGGGGCATTGGCATGGTCTACGAGATCGCCGGTGCCTCCAGTCAGGTGATGCTCGACCTGACGGCGATCGACTCGCTCGCGGGCGATCCCGACCCGATCGTCGCAGGAGCCGGATCGGTGGGCAGTCAGATCAAGATGCGCGTCGGCGGGACGTGGCTGATCGCCAACGTCCGCTCGCTCAAAATGATGCCCGACATGGACAATATGGTCGCCGCAATGGTCGATTTCCTCGGCGAAGGTGACGAAGAGCGGCTGACCGGGAAACTCTACAAATTCCGCCGCGGCGTTACCCGCTATCCCACGCCTGGTCTTGCCGTCCATCCCCTGACTACGCCCGACCTGAAGCAGATCTACGCGGCCGAGGATCGAGCGCATATTGAGATCGGCACGGTCTATCCAACCCGAGATATCCGCGCCGCGCTCTATGTCGATGCAATGCTCGGCAAGCATTTCGCGCTGCTGGGATCGACCGGCACCGGCAAGTCGACCAGCGCCGCACTGATCCTCCACAAGATCTGCGAACTCGCGCCGCACGGTCATATCGTGATGATCGATCCGCACGGCGAATATTCCGCCGCCTTCCGGGGCAATGGCGCCATCTATGACGTGTCGAACCTGCAGATGCCGTACTGGCTGATGAATTTCGAGGAACATTGCGAGGTGTTCGTCACCACCTCGGGTTCCGAGCGTCAGATCGATGCCGATATCCTCGCCAAGTGCCTGCTTGCCGCACGTGCCAAGGGCCGGCTAGGCCAAGAGATCACCAAGCTGACGGTTGATGCGCCCGTACCGTATCTGCTCAGCGATCTTACCAACCTGATCCAGCTCGAAATGGGCAAGATGGACCGCGCCGGTGACACCGCGCCCTATCTCCGCCTCAAGACTAAGATCGACGAGATCAAGGCCGATCCGCGTTACGGATTCATGTTCTCGGGCATGCTGGTGGCCGACACGATGGCCAATTTCGTCGGCCGCATTTTCCGTCTGCCGGGGGACGGCAAGCCGATCTCGATCATCGACGTCTCTGGCGTCCCCAATGAGATCACCTCGGCCGTGGTCGCAGTGCTGTCGCGCATGGTGTTCGATTTCGCGATCTGGTCGCGCAACGAACCGCAACGACCGATCCTGCTCGTCTGTGAAGAAGCGCATCGGTATATACCGAACGAGCGCAATGCGGACAATTCGTCGGTCGGAAAGATCCTCAGCCGCATTGCCAAAGAAGGCCGCAAATACGGCGTGTCGCTGGGATTAATCACGCAGCGCCCATCCGACCTCGCCGAGGGCGTGCTATCACAATGTGGCACGATCATCTCGATGCGCCTCAACAACGACCGCGACCAGGCTTTCGTTCGCGCCGCCATGCCCGAAGGAGCGCGCGGTTTCCTCGATTCCATCCCCGCCTTGCGCAACCGCGAGTGCATCATCTGCGGCGAAGGCGTGGCCATACCCATCCGCGTCGCGTTCGATGCGCTTGACGAGGCCAAGCGCCCAGCATCGGCCGATCCGGCGTTCTCGCAATTGTGGCGCGATGTCGGCAATGAAGATCAGATCATCGATCGCACGATCAGGCGCTGGAGGGCGCAGGGTAAATAAAGGCGATCTGCGGCTTCCCGGTAAGTCGCGGTGGGTTGGGTTGCTCGCCCAGCCACCCACCACTTCGTTACGGCATTTGCCCGTCTAGCGCGCGCCCGGCCGGACCGAAAGCAACGCAGCGACCTTCGCCTTGAATGCGCGCAGCGCCTCGCCCGATAGCTGGCTGATGCTGGCGAAGGAAACCGATTTCGGGTTTACCGCGATGCCATTTTTCCACACTTCCCAGTGAAGGTGTGGCCCCGTTGACATGCCGGTCGAGCCGACTGCGCCGATAACTTGGCCGCGCGCGACGCGCTGACCGGGGCGAACTAGGATGCGGCTGAGGTGGCCGTAACCGGTGCCGATCGCTCCGCCGGTCGCAAGTTTAATAAAATTGCCGTAGCCGGCGCTGCGCCCCGCAAAAACGATCACGCCATCGGTCGCTGCGTGCACCGGCGTGCCCCAGGCCGCTCCGATGTCGAGCCCTTTGTGCATCCGCATAAAGCCAAGCAGCGGGTGCATGCGCATGCCGAAGGTGGAGGTGATATGGCCCGTGACGGGTAGCCCCATGTCACCCTGATGCTCGCTCTGCCCTGATGCCTCGTACCATTCGCCGTCAGTCCATTTGACCAGCTGGAGCTTACGGCGGTCTTGATTGAGCCCGGCGAACAGAAGGTTGCCCAGCTGCACCTCGCCGGTCGCGGCGCGGGCCTGTTCCATCGTAATGTCGAACGTGTCGCCCGCGTTCGCTTGGCCGATCGGCATGCGGGTCGCGACTGCCTTGATATACGCCTCAACGACCTTGGCGGGCGCCCCGGCAGCGCGCGCCGAACGATACAGGCTCGACCCGACAAGGCCCTGAATGCGCAGCGGCGTATGATCGATCGCGATCGCCTGTTGCACGAGACGAAGCGCATCGCCGGCACGCGCGACCGCGAGATTGAGGTCGAAGCGCGCGCGGAACGAAAGCTGCTCGAGCGGGCGCGCGACGGTCTTGTCCGGGCGGCGACCGAGCGTAAGGTCGATCCGCGTGCCCGGTTTGATGTCGCCAAGCGCGACGGTGCCAGACACCATCTGAGCAACCCTGGCGGATTCGGTAGGCGAAACCCCCGCGCGCTGCAGTACCCCCGCAAAATCGTCGCCTTGGCCGACCGTCGCTGCAAGTTCGACGCGCGGGCGCTCGGGCGTTTCCGCAAGCGGCGCGACCAAGTCCGTCGCTGCCAGATGCTCGCCGGTCGTGCCACCGAAGGCGAGCGGCGCGATGGCCTGGTGATGGGCCTCGTCCAGGTCGCTGCCCGTCAGTGCAGGGGGAGCCGCGCCAATGATCGTGTTGTGGAAACCAGGTGCTAGCGCCCAGCTCGCGGCACACAAGGCGGCGCAGGTGGCGGCGCCTCGCCACCACGTTGCCGAGCCGATTTGGGCGCCTAGGTCGGGCGCCCAGTCGGTTCGGGCGGCGGCAATGCGCAACCGGTCGAGCGGCGACAGCGTGGCGACTGGAACAAGCGCGCGGCCGAACGACAACGCTGCCGTTCCGCCCGCCTGTTCAAGGCCGTGATCGTTACTTAGGAACAAGGCCGCTTCGCCCCCCAAAAACGCCGCTCGGTAATCCAATGCGCCCCCCGGCGCCCGAGGCCAAATCACTGTGGCGGCGAGATGCTAAAGTCAAATTAACCGCCGCTCCGAACCGCGCAGCGCGCGACGAGCCGTTCGGCCGTTGCGGCCAAGGGAATTTGGCAGAGATTTGCGTCTCGTTAGATACATTTAGGAAGTCGTTTTTTGTCGCACATGGTTGCGCTTCGTGGCGCGCGCGCCGATGTTGACAGGCGTGACTTACCGCCCTGCCGTGACCGCCGTGCTCGGTCCGACCAACACCGGCAAGACTCATCTCGCGGTCGAACGGCTGTGCGGCCATTCGAGTGGAATGATCGGCTTTCCGCTGCGGCTGCTGGCGCGCGAAATCTACGACCGGGTCGTCGCGATCAAGGGCGCACGCCAAGTCGCGCTGATCACCGGCGAGGAGAAAATCGTCCCAAAGGACGCGCGCTGGTTCTTGTGCACGGCGGAAAGCATGCCGCTGGATCGCGAACTCGCCTTCGTCGCTCTCGACGAGGCGCAGCTCGGCGCCGATCCCGAGCGCGGGCATGTCTTCACCGACCGGCTGCTGCGCGCGCGCGGTCGCGAGGAAACGATGATCCTTGGATCCGAGGCGCTGCGGCCGATGCTCCGCGCGCTCTTGCCCGATGTGGAGATCGTCAACCGCCCGCGCTTTTCTACCTTGAGTTACGCCGGCGCGAAGAAACTGTCCCGCCTCCCCAAACGCTCGGCGATCGTCGCTTTCTCAGCGGAAGAGGTGTACGCCGTGGCCGAGATGCTGCGGCGGCTGCGCGGCGGCGCGGCGGTGGTGATGGGGGCG
>JBDSKT010000014.1:0-5582 GCA_039916765.1 Sphingomonas sp. | reverse complement strand
TCGCTTCGTGATGAACGGCTTCCACAAGAAGAAGGCGGGAATCGGCAAATACGCCTTCTTCTACGGCGTCGGCCCGCATTTCGAGATCTGGGACCCGGCGACGCTTTTGGCGACGGGTAAATACGAGTTGATGCGCGAGCATCTCGAATTCCTGCTCGATGAAAAGGGGATCGTGCTGTGAGCGCGCTCCCGCCTGATCCCCTCACCGAACCGCATATCCCCGTGTTGTTGGGCGAAGTGATCGACGCGCTCGCCGCCTGCCCTGGCGAGACGCATGTCGACGCGACGTTCGGCGCGGGGGGCTATACGCGGGCGCTGCTCTCCCTTGGCGCCCGCGTATTCGCTTTCGACCGCGACCCCGACTCGATCGCCGAAGGCCGCGCGCTGGAAGCGGGAAGCGCTGGCGCGCTGAGGCTGGTGCCGGCGCCGTTTTCGGGGATGGAGAGCGAGCTGGCGGCGCGTGACGCGGTGCCGGTGGACGGCGTGACGATGGACATCGGCGTGTCGTCGATGCAGCTCGACCGTGCGGAGCGCGGCTTCTCGTTCCAGGGCGACGGTCCGCTCGACATGCGGATGAGCCAGGAGGGCGCGAGCGCCGCCGATTTCGTCAACGAGGCGGACGAGGGCGCGATCGCCGACGTGCTGTATCATTATGGCGACGAACCCAAATCGCGGCGTGTCGCGCGCGCGATCGTCGCGGCGCGGCCGATCACGCGCACCGGCGAATTGGCGCGCGTGGTGCGCAAGGCGCTGGGTCACAAGCCGCACGACAAGAAGGACCCCGCGACGCGGACCTTTCAGGCGATCCGCATCCATGTGAACCGGGAACTGGGCGAGCTGGAAGACGGGCTGGCCGCAGCCGAACGCGTGCTGAAACCGGGCGGCCGCCTCGCGGTTGTCACCTTCCATTCGCTGGAGGACCGGCTGGTGAAACGCTTCCTGCGTACGCGCAGCGGCGCGACGCCGAGCGGATCGCGACATCTGCCGGACGTGGGCGCGAAGACCGCGCCGAGCTTCGAGGGCGTGGGAAAAGCGGTGCGGGCGGGGGCGGCGGAAGTCGCGCGTAATCCCCGTGCGCGGTCGGCGACGCTCAGGACGGCCCGGCGCACCGCCGCGCCGGCATGGGACAATGAGGGAGCGATGTGATGCTTGCTTATGCGTGGAAGAGTTTCGGTTGGTTCCTTGCCGGGGTCGCGGTGGCGCTGGGTTTCCTGCTCGTGCCGCTGCAGGTCGCGTCGGAGCGCAAGAAGCTCGACAGGACCGTGTCGGAAATCGCGGCGGCGAAGCGCGATATCCGCGCGCTGGAAACCGAGTTCGACACCCGCGCCAACCTCGCCCAGCTCGAACAGTGGAACGGCGACACGCTTCGCCTGACCGCGCCGGTCGCCGGACAGTTCGTGTCCGACGAGGCCGCGCTCGCCTCGATCGATCTGCGCAGCCCACCGGCCGGCGAGCCTGGCGTGCAGATGGCCTCGCTGGTCGTGCCGTCACAACCGACCGGCACCGCAACGGTGCAGGCGATCCAGCCCGCCGTCCACCTCGTGCCCGTATCGACCGGGCTCGCCTCGGTGCCGAGCGCCGAACCCGGCCTGGCGGCGGTCCTGACGGATATCCGCACCGCCGCCGTGTCGCGTGGCCATGCGGCGACGACCGAGCGCGGCACGGGCCAAGTGATCAAGGACCAAGTGATCAGGGGCCAAGCGATCAGGGGCCAGGCGGTTGCGCTGCTTGATCGCAAGCTGTTGAGCGATTCGACCATGGGCGACCTGATGACCAGCGCGCGCGCCGAAGCGCACGGCGCGGGCCGGTGAGCGCCTGAATGAACGCGATCGTCACGCTGCCCCAGCCGACCCGGCGATCGACCGGCCAGCGTCAGGCGCTGGTCCAGACGGCGCATGTGCGCCTGATGATCCTGATGCTGATGATCGGCGCCGGCTTCTTCCTGGTCATTGCGCGGATCGCGATGCTCGGCGTGCTGATCGCGCCCGCCAATGCGGCGATGACGCCGGGCGGGCTGATGCAGCGCGGCGACATCACCGATCGCAACGGCGCGCCGCTCGCGCGGACGATCGCCGCCTGGACGATCGCCATCCATCCGCGCGAGGTGCTCGGCGACCGTCACGTGATCGCCCAGCAGCTTGCCGCCATCATGCCCGAACAGCCCGAGGCATTCTATTATGACGCGCTGACGAAGAACGTATCGTTCACCTATCTCGACCGGCACGCCTCGCCGGCGCGGGTCAATGCGGTGCACGCGCTCGGCGAGCCGGCGATCGTCTTCGCGCAGGAGGCCGAGCGGCTCTATCCGCAATCGACGCTCGCCGCGCACGTGCTCGGCTATGTCGCGCCGACCGACAAGGACCCGCGGACCATCGGTCGCGCCGGCATGGAGCGCGCGTTCGAGGAGCGGCTGACCTTGCCGTCCGAGCGTAGCGCGCCCCTGACGCTGTCGATCGACGCGCGGGTACAGGCGGCGATGGAGAGCGAACTCGGCCGCGCGATGGTCGATTTCAAAGCCAAGGACGCGACCGGCGTGGTACTCGACGTGGCGACCGGCGAGATCGTCTCGATGGTCTCTCTGCCGGTATACAATCCCAACAAGCTGAAGGGCACGACGGCGGATTCGCTGCGCAACAACGTGACCCAATCGGTGTATGAACTCGGCTCGACCTTCAAGCCGATCACCATGGCAGCGGCGATCAACGACGGCGTCGTCACCGACATGTCGAAGCGTTTCGACGCGACGGTGCCGCTGCAGGTCGGGCGTTTCACCATCCATGACGACCGCGGCGACGAGCAGCGCCGCTGGCTCAACATCCCCGAGACGCTGATCTATTCGTCGAACATCGCCACCGCGCGGATCGCCGACGAGCTGGGGCAGCAGCGGCTGTCGGGCATGTTCGCCGCGCTCGGCTTCAATCAGAAGCCCGCCGTGGAGCTGAAGGAAAAGGCGCGCCCGCTCTGGCCGACCTTCTGGGCGCGCACCACGGTGATGACCACCGCTTATGGCCACGGCATCGCCGTCACTCCGCTCCAGCTCGCCAATGCCTATGCGACGTTGGTCAACGGCGGCATCTGGCGGCCGACCACGCTGCTGAAGGTTGCGCCGGGCGCGGCGCCGGCGGGCCGCCGGGTGCTGAGCGAGGCAACCAGCGCGCGGATGCGCCAGTTGCTGCGGCTGGTCGTGCTCAAGGGCACGGGCAGGAAGGCCGACGTTCCCGGCTACCGGGTGGGCGGCAAGACCGGCACCGCCGAAGTCGCCGATGCGGGCGGGTATAACCACAAGGCGAACGTCTCGACCTTCGCCGCCGCCTTCCCGATGGATCATCCGCGTTACGTCGTCGTGGCGATGATCGATTCGCCGATCGGCAATGCCCAGTCCTTCGGCCTGACCACCGCGGCCTGGACGGTCGCGCCCGTGGTCAACCGCGTGATCGCGCGAACCGGCGCGATGCTCGGCGTCATCCCCGACGACAAGCGCGACGTGGACGTGTCCGATCTGCTGCCGCTGCTGTGGCAGGCTCCCGGCGACAAGAAACTGGCGCATATCGAATGAGGGATTCGCTCGAATGAAACTCGGCGCGTTGACCGGCGGGGCCGAGGCGGAGACCGTGACCGGCTTCGCGATCGATCACCGCAAGGTCGCGCCCGGAACGATCTTCGGCGCGTTCGAGGGCGCGCGGGTCAACGGCGAGGATTTCATCCCGGCGGCGATCGCGAGCGGCGCGATCGCGGTGGTCGCCCGGCCTGGCGCGCGTGTCGAGGGCGCGGTGCACGTCGCCGACGCCAACCCGCGCGAGAAATTCGCTCAGCTCGCCACGCGATTTTTCGCGCCGTTCCCGCCCACCGTCGTTGCGGTGACCGGCACCAACGGCAAGACCTCGACCGTCGAGATGACTCGCCAATTGTGGCGCATGGCGGGTTTCCACGCCGCCTCGATCGGGACGCTCGGCGTCACGTCGGGCGACGACCGGGTCACCACCGGACTGACCACGCCCGATGTCGTGACCTTCCTGTCAAACGTCGCCGGGCTCGCGCGCGAGGGCGTGACGCATGTTGCCTTCGAGGCATCGAGCCACGGCCTGTCGCAATATCGCACCGAAGGGCTGCCGGTGCGCGCCGCCGCCTTCACCAACCTCAGCCGCGACCATCTCGACTATCACGGCGACATGGCGGCCTATTTCACCGCCAAGCTGCGGCTGTTTTCCGAAGTGCTGGCCGATGATGGCACGGCGGTGGTGTGGGCCGACGACGTGCAAGCGGCGCGCGTGATCGATCTGGCGCGCGAGCGTGGCAACCGGCTGATCACGGTCGGCACGCATGGCGACACGCTGCGGCTGGTGTCGCGCGATCCGACCTTGCTCGGGCAGGGGCTGGTGATCGAAGCCGATGGGCGGGAACACAAGGTCAACCTGCCGTTGATCGGTGCGTATCAGGCGGCGAACGCGTTGACGGCGGCGGGTCTGGTGATCGCGACCGGCGGCGATGTTTCCGCGACGCTGGCCAACCTCGCGCGGTTGCAGCCGGTGCGCGGGCGGCTGGAGCGCGCGGTGATCGCGAAGTCCGGCGCGCCGGTGTATGTCGATTACGCGCATACGCCCGACGCGCTCGAGGCGGCGATCGCGGCGCTCAAGCCGCATGCGGCGGGCAGGCTGATCGTGGTGTTCGGCGCGGGCGGCGACCGCGACCAGGGCAAGCGCGCGGAAATGGGCAAGGTCGCCACCGCGATGGCCGACCGCCTGATCGTCACCGACGACAATCCGCGCGGCGAGGATGCCGCGAGCATCCGCGCGATGGTGCTGGCAGGCGCACCCGGCGCGACCGAAATCGGCGACCGGCGCGGCGCGATCGGCGCGGCGATCGGCGAGGCGGGGCCCGAGGACATCGTGCTGATCGCGGGCAAGGGACACGAGCAGGGGCAGATCGTCGGCGATCTCGTCCTGCCGTTCGACGACGTAACCGTGGCAAGGGAGATGGCGGCATGAGCGAGACGATGCAGCGCAATACGACCGGCAGCGAAAATCAGACCCAACCGCCCGCGCGGCCGCGGCTCGGCTTGCGCTACGGCCAGACGACGCCATTGCCGCAAAGCGGGGGGACGCGTTGAGCCTGTGGACCTCGGCCGAGATCGCCGCGGCGACGGGCGGAACGGCGTCGGCGGATTTCTCCGCCGGCGGCGTGACGTTCGATTCGCGCGAGATCGGGCCGGGGGATTTGTTCATCGCCTTGAAGGGCGAATTTTCCGACGGACACGGGTTTCTGGATCAGGCCTCCGAGCGGGGAGCGTCGGGTGCGGTGGTCGCCAAGGCGACCCCGCACCCGCATGTTCTGGTTACCGATACGATGGCCGCGCTGGAGGATCTGGCGCGCGCAGCGCGGGCGCGGACGGCGGCGACGATCGTCGGCGTCACCGGATCGGTCGGCAAGACCAGCACCAAGGAGGCGTTGTTCGCCTGTCTTGACCGCGCCGCGCCGGGCACCGCGCACCGCTCGGTCAAAAGCTACAACAACCATACCGGCGTGCCGCTAAGCCTCGCGCGGATGCCCGCCGAGGCGCGCTTCGGCGTGTTCGAGATGGGGAT
>JBDSKT010000013.1:0-4557 GCA_039916765.1 Sphingomonas sp. | reverse complement strand
TGCGCGCGGTCGTCAGGTCGGCGACGAGCTGCCCCTGAAACATCGCGTAGACGGTCGGGATCGACTTGATCTGGAATTGCGCGGCGATGAACTGGTTCTTGTCGGTGTCGATCTTGGCCAGCACCACACCCTTGTCGGCATAGTCGGCCGCGACTTTCTCGATCACCGGCGACAGCGCCTTGCACGGACCGCACCATTCGGCCCAGAAATCGATCAGCACGAGCTTCGACATCGACGGTTCGACGACATTGCGGCGAAAGGCTTCGATGGCGTCCTTTTCGGCGGCGGTCATTCCCAAGGTGGCCAAGATTCGCTCCGTTGCTGGCTTGATGCGCCTATGTGGTCACTCGCACGCGGGAGGCCAAGGCTTTTCGGTCGGGACGGAACGGGGCTTGCGGGTGCCCAGGCCCGATGCTAGAGGCCGCCGCCTTACCCGCCCGGCATGCAGCCGGCGCAGGCGCCAGAGCGGGCGTAGCTCAGGGGTAGAGCACAACCTTGCCAAGGTTGGGGTCGAGGGTTCGAATCCCTTCGCCCGCTCCAGTTTTTATAGCGAAATCAGTGCGTTGTACTGCCTTCGGGCAGTTGCGTAATCGACAGGAATCACCGGGCTACCACCGGGCTACCACGCCTAAAAATAATTTTGGAAACAGGTCAAAATGCGTTTCGCGTCTTCCTCGCGGGTCGTCTCGTTAGCGTGGCACATGATGTAGAAGTCGCCGACGACGATTCGCTCCAGCATATCTGAGCATGATGCGCTGCAGGATCATCCTCGCGACGAACTTAGTATAACCGACACCTCAATGGCCAATCCCGTACAAGCGGCCATCGCGTCGGAGGACTCGTTCTTCGCTATTGTGTCGGCTGCCGTTTTGACGCTCGGCGTTCGTGGTGTCGCGGGTGCCCGTGCCGGTGGTGCGCTGTCTTGCCGACGATTGTCCGCGTCGCGCGGTGGGGGTCGATAGCGATAGCTACGGCGGCCACCTTTATTGTCGGTCGGCTGTTTCACGCCACAGTTGGGTAATTGAATGTGTTTGACTGGCGCAGATGCGGAGCGGTTTGAAAATCCATTCTAGGACATTGTGGCACGCACGGTGACTTAAAATAACGGCGTCAGCCAAACCAGTGCGATTTTCCCTGAGCGACAGCAAGCCGATGAACGGTCTTGCTTATTTCCCGACCGCAATTAGGTTTGAAGAGCGCCGCGAGCTTCGCGGTGCCGAGGCGTGAGAACCTTGATTGGATGACCGAATTCGCGCTGCGGCGCGGCCGGGTGGCCCACGCGTATGTCCAAGCCGCTTGCGGCTAAAGGCGTCGGCGCATGTTCCAAGCATGTTCTCAACTCCCGGCTCTTTGCCGGACCCGCCTTGCGAACCGGCGGAGCGGCTATGCCAGGAAAGCAATCTTCGGAATCTCCAGCGTCGTCGATCGCCGGGGCGCCGTCGTGCCCATGAAGCTAGAGCTCGAGGCACTGAGCGTGCAACAGCTCTGTTGGCTCGTCGATGGCGATCCTTTGCCGCCCGAAGACCGAGTCCAATCGCGACCGGCAACCTCGGTCGAAGCGCTATATCGCGCGCAGGCGCCGCGCCTACTTCGGTTCTTTTCGCGGAAGGCAGAACGCCAGGACGCGGGCGATCTCGTGCAAGAGACATTTCTGCGCTTCGCGCACGCGGATGATCGACGCGTCGAACCGCTCGACCAGCCCGAGGCCTATCTTTCGCAGGTCGCGGCGAACCTGCTGCGCAATCGCGCCCGCGCCGCCTTCCAGCGGACGATCGCATCGCCAGAGCCTGTCACGGACGATATCGTTGACGCGACCGACATGATGGCAATGCTCGAAGCGCGAGACATGCTAAACCGGGTGCAGAGCGCTATGCTGCGACTCAGTCCGAAGACACGCGAGATATTCATGGCCCACCGCCTCGATGGCGCAACCTATGCCGAGATCGGCGCAAGGACCGGTCTCAGTGTCAAGGGTGTCGAATGGCACATGACCAAGGCGATCGCGCATCTCCACCGCGCCCTGGCGGGGAGCCGATGATGCCGACCGCATCGGACGATCCCGCCGCGACAGCTGAGCAGGAAGCCTTGGCATGGGTCGGTCGTCTGCGTGCCCCCGACGGAACGCGCTATCAGGCCGAGTTCGAGACCTGGTTCATGAAAGATCCGCTCCATGCGGATGCTTATGAGCGCGTGCTGAAAAGCTGGGATCGCTTCGACATTGTCGGCAAGACCCCCGTCGGTAAATCGCGCCTTTCCTTTTTCGCAGCCGCACCATCTGCACAGAGGCGGCGCTACGCGATCGGTGCGATGGCCGCGGTCATGCTGATCGCGCTCGTCGGGCTCGGTGCCGGTCCGTTTGGCTTCGCACCAAACGCGTTGATCCCCGCTGCCTATGCCAGCGGTATGGGCCAGATCCGAACGCTGACCCTTGCAGACGGTTCGCGCATGACGCTTGATACCAATAGCGCGGTGGAAGTCGCGTTCACGGTGCGCGAGCGCCGTCTGAGAGTCGTTCGCGGTCGCGCCCGCTTCAAGGTGGCCCGCGATTCGACGCGACCGTTCGTCGTCGATGCCGGTGGCAATGCTGTGACCGCAACGGCGACCGAGTTCGACATCGATTTGGCAAGCGACAGGCTCGCCGTCGCCTTGCTGGAGGGGAGTCTGCGGGTGGAAGGCAGCGCAGGGTCGCCGAAGATATCGAAAATACTCACGGCCGGGCAGACCGTGTCCTTCTCGCACGATGCACCGGCAGGACGTACCGGTGTCGTCGATGCGGCGGAAGTGCGGTGGCCGTCGGGCATGTTGTCCTTCGAAAATGCGGGTCTGGCCGACGTCGTCGAGCGAACAAATCGGTACGCCGTCCTGAAGGTCATCCTCACCGATGATACGGCGCGGCACCTGCGCTTTACCGGCACGTTTCGTCCGACCGACACGGACGCGTTCGCGAGGATGCTCGCTGCCATGTTCAAACTCACGCTGACCCGTGACGATACGGGTAATTACCTCCTCGGTGCATCCGCCGGTTGAGCGAACCGCAAAAATAAATTCCCAGGGCTACGTTTGAGCCGGGTGTCACCCGCCATGAGACGATGCCGCTGACGTGCATCGCCAGTGGGGGATGGATCATGGGAAGAGTACGATATGCGACGATCCTGGTTTTGGCGCCGATCAGCGTTTTGGCGCTGCTGACGGCGTCGCCGGTCCTTGCGCGGGATGCCGACCACCACACCTACCGCCTGCCGGCGCAGTCGCTTGCCGATGCGCTGCGCACTGTCGCGGTAATCTCCGGGCGCGCGATCGTTGCCCCGGCGGCGCTTGTCGCCGGAAAGACATCGACCGCAATCGATGGCGACTATGCCACGCCAGAGGCGGTACGGGTTCTGCTCGCGGGATCGGGATTGCGGGTTCGTGAAGTCGCTGGCGGCTTCGTCATCGAACAGGGTGCGTCACCGGCTCCATTGGCGCAAATCGTGGCGAGCGCGGTATCGTTCGGCAACGCGGCCGGGGTCGCTTACGATCCGAGCAAGGTCGTGGTGTTCATCGACGACAGCAACGTCAATGCCGGCCGCCAGAACATCAGCGGCGTCGATGCCTTGTTCAGCTACCGGCGTCCCCTCGGCACGGACGCATCGATCGGCGTGACATTCGATGTCGCGTATCTCGAAAGCGATCAGCAGATCGCCACCGGCTTGCCGGTCACGCAGCTCGCGGGGATCATCTTCAACCCGCCCCAAGTCCGCGCGCGCGGCAGCACGAACTGGACCTCCGGCGGTCTGTCGCTGACCGCCAGCGGCAATTATATCGGCGGGGTCGACGATACGCGAAAGCCCACAGTGCTTCGCGTCGGGTCGATGACGACATTCGATCTGGCCGCGCGCTACCGCATAGGGGAGACGAAAGGCGTGCTCGCCGGCACCGAATTCGTTCTCGCAGTGCAGAACCTGTCCAACGTCAAGCCATCGCCGATCGCGACAACCTTGCTTTATGATCAGCCCTACGATTCCACCAACCAGTCGCCGGTCGGACGGTTCGTGAGCGTCTCGGTGACTCACAAATGGTGAAGCGCAGTACGTCGTGGATGCGTCTGGTCGCGGGGGCGCTGCTCGCCGGTCTCATGCCCGTCGCGGCACGTGCCGATTGCTCGGGGCCGGTCGAGCGCGCCGGTCCCGCATCCCCCCGACCGATCGAAGCAGCCGACCTGATTGAACTCGACGAGATCGGATTTCCCGACGGGTCGGTCAACGACGTCCCGGCGCCGGTGGCGATATCGCCCGACGGCCGTCAGGCGGCCTTCATGGTCTGGCGCGCGGATCTTGCCACCAACGGATATTGTTTCGCATTGGTAGTGGCCGACCTCACACGCGTAACGAACCCTCGCGTCATTGCCCGGGGTGGCCGATACGCGTCCCAGAGCGCGACAATCCGCGGCGTATTCGCCAATTTCGGCACGCCGCTCATCGCATCGTCGCTCTGGTCGCCTGAACGCACGCACCGTGTCGTAACGGTCGTTCACCAGCAGATCGTCACATTCAATCCAGCAATGCGCGGCAAACGGTT
>JBDSKT010000012.1:0-9342 GCA_039916765.1 Sphingomonas sp. | reverse complement strand
GCAGCGGATGTGATCGAGCGCGAGGGCGATATCGATCTCGTCATTTCGGACGTGCTCATGCCCGGCCAGACCGGTCCCGAAATGGTCGCCGCCCTGACCCAGCGATTTCCTGCGCTCTCGATCCTGTTCGTCACCGGTTATGCCGGCGATGCTGGCGAGAGCGAATTCGGCGGGCATCCAGTGCTGCGAAAGCCTTTCACCATCGCCGCGCTTGAGCGGTCAGTGGAGCTAGCGATGGTGGCGACGAACGGCACACCTGACAGCATCGCCGCCGAATGATTTCGTAGCTGACGCGGAAGCCTCCCCCCGATATAGCCGCTCGACCCGCTCTCCCGCTTCCCCCTGCTCGCAAAGGCCCGTGGCAGCCGCCCATGAAGTCCATCGACCGCTACATGGCCCGGCTGATCGCGGTCCCGTTGATTTCGACGCTCGTCATTTCGGCGATGCTGCTCGTGCTCGACCGGATGCTGCGACTGTTCGATTTCGTCGCCACCGAAGGCGGGCCGCTCAGCGTGGTGTGGCGAATGCTTGCGAACTTGCTTCCCGAATATCTCGGCCTGGGCATCTCGATCGGATTGCTGCTCGGCATCCTGCTGACCTTCCGCCGGCTCGCGACTTCGTCCGAACTCGACGTGCTCCGCGCGGTGGGGATGAGTTACAACCGGCTCCTTCGGGTACCGTACATGTTCGCGATCGGCTTGGCGGTCATCAACCTTGGCATCGTCGGCTTCGTCCAGCCGGACGCCCGCTACGCCTATGAAAAACTGCGGTTCGAGCTGCGCACCGGCGCGCTCGGCGCATCGATTAAGGTCGGGGAATTCACCCATTTCCCCAATGGCGCGACGGTGCGGATCGAACGTAGCCAGGACGAAGGGCGCCAGCTGTCAGGCATCTTCGTCCAATATGCCGACAAGAAAGCCAATTGGTATGCGGTGACCGCCGAAAAAGGACAGTTCCTTGCCACAGACAATCCCGACGAGATCATCTTTCGGCTCACCAATGGTACATTGATCAACAACGCGCCGGATTTCGTCACGCCGCGCGTGCTTACATTTACATCGCACGACCTACCGATTCCGCTGCCGAAATATGAAAATTTCCGCGTGCGGGGTGCCCATAATCTGGAATTGCGCCTGACCGAACTGGCCAAGCTCGGCAGCGACGTCCGCCAGTCGAAGGAAGTACGCGACACGAGTCGCGCAGCGTTCCATTTCCGGATCACGCAAGTGCTGTCGATGCTTTTGCTTCCGTTGCTCGGCCTGGGCCTCGGCGTGCCGCCCAAGCGATCGACCTCGGCGCTTGGCGTATTCCTGGCGATCGTCATCGTCGTCGCCTATTTCAAGATCGACGAATATGGCGAGGCGGTCGGAGGACTTGGGCGGATCGACCCCTTCCTTGCCTTGTGGGTGCCATTCGCGGTGTTCGCGGCGCTGTGCGGCTGGATGTATTACACGATCGCTTATGTCCCCGGTGGCCAGCCGATCGGCGGGCTCGAGCGCTGGGTGGCGAAGGCGGGCAAGGCGATCGGCAAGCTGTTGCCCAACCGCAAACTTCCCGAGAACGCAGCCGAGGTAGCGTCATGACCTCGCTGCAACTTTTCCCGTCACGCACCGTGTCGATTTACATGGCGCGGATGTTCCTCGTGCGCAGCTTTTCGATCCTCGCAATGCTGGTGCTGGTCCTCCAGTTGCTCGATCTGTTGAGCGAATCCGGATACATCCTCGCGCATCCAGGCAATGGTCAGGCTGAAATCCTCCGTTACGTATCGCTGCGCACGCCGCAGATCATCGAACGTTTTCTGCCGTATTCCGTCCTGCTCGGTACGATCCTGACGCTGACGACGATGAACCAGAACAGCGAAATCATCGCGCTCAAAGCCGCCGGTTTGTCGGCGCACCAGGTGCTCGCCCCGCTGATCGTCGCGAGCCTTGGAGTCGCGGCATTGTCGTTCGCGTTCAACGACCGCATTTCCACCCGCGCCACCGCGACGCTCAGCCAGTGGAAGGATGTTGATTACGGCCCCCTACCCATCGACCGCGGCGACCGCAGCAATGTATGGGTGCGCGACGGGGACGATTTGCTCCAGGTCGGCCAAGTAAAGGGCAAGGGCGACGCTGCGATCCTCGGCAACGTGACGCTCTATGACCGCGACGGCGGCAAGATGATCGGCATCGTGCGCGGCACCCACGGCAAGCGCGACGGCAGCGGCTGGCGAATCTGGCCGGCGACCCGCTTCGATGTGATCAACGGCCAGCTGGCCCAGCTGGGTTCAACGGTTATCGCAAACGGCGTGCGTCCGGATCAACTCACGCTGGCGAGCGTCGATGCCGACCGCCTTTCTTTCCGCGCCCTGCGCTCGTCGATCAGCGATCTATCCGATGCAGGCCGGCCAACCAAAGCGCTCGAAGGATCGATGTGGCATAAATTGTCGAGTCCGCTCTCGTCTATACTGATGCCTCTGCTGGGCGCGGTCGCGGCATTCGGCCTGGCACGATCGGGCAAGGTATTCATCCGTGCGGTGATGGGGATGGCCCTGGGCTTCCTCTATTTCGTCGCGGACAATTTCGCGCTGGCGATGGGCAACCTCGGCGCTTACCCGCCGTTCCTTGCCGCATGGTCTCCGTTTCTGCTTTTCCTCCTGATCGGCGAGGCAGTGCTGATCCGCGCCGAGGAATAACCTAGCGTACCGCGCCGCCCATCGTACTACGCGCAATCCTTCCGACCAGTCCCGGCAACCCAGCGTAACTCGCCTTGTGATAGGGCGATTCCGGCGACAGCGCCTTGCCCAACCGGCGATGTGCTTCGGCCAATGCGTGATATGGCAAGCCCGGCAGCAGATGATGCAGCGCATGATAGCGCAGGCCCACTGGCGCCCACAGCACCGGCAACAGCGCAGGCGGCGGTACGTTGACGGTATCGAGATATTGCGCCGTGACCGTCATCGCCTCGCCTTCATTCTCCCACAAATGCGCGACGAGCGTGCGGATCTGGTTGATCAGCGTGACGCCGGCGGCAACGGCAAGAAAGATCAGGAGCGCACGGAGCGGGATGAACCCCGTCGCGGTCAGCGTCAGCAACCCGATCGACCAAATGCTCGTCGCAGCCTCGAGCCGGTGCCAAAGCATACGTGCCTTACCCTCGGGCGCACGGCGCGCAAAGGCTGGGTTGATTTGCAAACCCGAATATTTGCCGACGACCTGCGCGCGCAGCTTGGGAAACAGCAAGGACAACGGCGCCAGGACGGAAAAGCGGACCAACAGCGCGACCGGCGCAAGCAGCGAGACGACAACGAATAGCGGCAGCGTCCAAGGTTTCATCAAGGCAAGGGGAAGATATTCGGGATCTTCGGCGGTGCCGTAACGCGTGCGTGCATGGTGCAGGTTATGCACGCCCTCGTATAGGAAGGACGGCACCATCAGCGGAATGCCGATGAGCAAGTTCCATCCAAGCCGAAAACCGGGGACGGCAGAATGTTTGATATGGGTGATTTCATGAATGAAGCTGCCCGCGCGATACAGTGCAAGGATAGCAACGATGCCCGAGACCAGCGCGAACACAGGCGAAGCGAGCAACATCGCACCGGCCAACGCAGCATAACCGACCGTCGCCGAGAGGAGCATGTCGCCCCAGTAGATTGCCGGCTTGGGCGCGTTCAGCTCGCGCGTCAGCTCGGCGGCAGTCCGCAACATGGCCATATCGTCGGCGATCCGCTCGCGCGTGCGCGTGCCAGAAGCGACACGCGCCTCGGCAAGAGGCCGCTCGAGGGCAATCGAATGATCCATGGCGAAAGGCATTGCCGGTAGATAATGGCAGTATGGTGGCATTCCAACGGCGTATCGCGGCTATCATCGCCCCAAGCGCTTGACAGCGCGGCACGAAGGCAGGACTGCACGCGCCTCTCTCGCTAAGAGGTAATCCTGTCTTGGCTTCTTCCGTTCCGCTCTCCATCCGGCCGATCGACTGCAAGGCCGACCGCAAGAAATTCGTCGCCCTGCCGTTCCAGCTTTACAAGGACGACCCCAATTGGGTGCCGCCGCTCAAAGGTGAAGCGCTGGGCCTCATCACGCCCGAGAAGAACGGCTGGTACAGCCATGCCAGGGTACAGTTGTTCCTGGCCGAGCGCGGCGACCACGTGGTCGGCCGCATCTCGGCGCATATCGACACTCTCGCGCTGACCATGTCCGCCGACCAGGGTTTTGGCCCCGGCGTCGGCCAGTGGGGCCTGATGGACGCCGAGGATGAGGAAATCTTTCGCGCGCTGCTCGCCAAGGCCGAGGAATGGCTCCGCGGGCAGGGCATGACTCGCGCCCTTGGGCCAATCTCGCAGTCGATCTGGGAAGAGCCGGGGCTCCTGATCGAGGGTTTCGACCACCCCCCGACGATCATGATGGGCCACGCCAAGCCTGAATATCGCGCCTGGATCGAACGCGCAGGGTATCTGCCTGTCAAACGGCTCCAGACCTACGACCTCGACGTCACCGAGGAATTCCCGCCGATCGTCCAACGCATCATCAAGTCGGGCGAGCGGAACCCCAGCATCCGCATCCGCGAGGTCGACAAGTCGAAGTTTGATCAGGAAGCGGCGATCATCCTTGCCATCCTCAACGACGCCTGGTCGGACAATTGGGGTTTCGTTCCCCTTACCGAACCCGAGATCAAGGATGTCGGAGTTAAACTGAAGCCGATCGTTTTCAACGACCTGATCCGCATTGCCGAACTTGATGGCAAGCCGGTCGCCTTCATGATCACCCTGCCCAACCTTAATGAGGCCATTATGCCGCTCAACGGCAACCTGTTGCCATTCGGCTGGGCCAAGCTTCTGCTATGGCTGCGCAAACCTCAGGTAAGGACGATGCGCGTACCGCTGATGGGAGTCGTCAAGGAACTACAATCTTCGCGCATGGCCGGGCAGTTAGCCTTCATGATGATCGAATATATCCGCCGTGCAGCGGTGGCGCGCTACGGTGCGCAGCGCGGCGAAATCGGCTGGGTGCTCGACGACAATCAGGGAATGAACGCGATTGCCGATGCAATCCATAGCAACGTCAACAAGGTCTACCAGATTTACGAAAAGGCGCTGTAAGCCTGGCTAGAAGCGACGCGAGATGCCGCCATAGAATTCGAAATCGGGCGAATCAAGATTGAGGCCTTTTGCGCCGAAAATGTCCAGCTGCAGGTGCTTCGCCGCCATCCAGCCGATCGATAACGCGGCAAGCGCTTGTGTCGTCTGCCCCGACGGATCGTCGTCGCGCTGAAGCTGTGCTTCGCCGGTTAGCGTAACGGCCTTAGAGAGCTTGAAAGCCAGCCCCGCGGTGCCGCTATACGCGAGATGTCTACCGTGCCCGTCCTCATCGACCGCCGCATCGACCTCAGGCGTCGCGGCAAGCGAGAGGGCGTCCGACAGCGAAAAGCTCAGTGGAAGTAGAATGCCGGCACCCCAGTCGCCAGCACCGACCGGACTACGGCCGACCGGTAACGTCACATAGGGTAGGAGCGCGATCGAGGTCTTGTTCCCGTCCGGGTTCATCAGGCTGACCTTGGCGCCGAGCGAAACGTCACCGACCGCATCGCTGCTCGCCACACTGCCGATGGTCTTGTCGCGCTGGCGGACGTGGCCGTAGGGCGTCCAGCCAACCTGAGCCTCGATCGCGTCGGTCACGCCGATGCGCAGCTTCGTGTCGCCGACCAACACGGTATCGGTGCGACTGTCGGGCTGATTGTCGAGCGTCCAGTCGGCGAACGCTGTCTCCACGGAGACATGGCCCTTGTCGATAATGCATGGCGGCGTGTTGAGGCCCGGGCGCTCGGGGCAATAGTCACGCTCTTCCGCGCAGGCAGGGGCAGCGACGACCGTCAGCAGCGCAACGGCGAGCGAAAGTCGCATAGCGGATACCCCAATTACCTGCGTCACCGCAACCGAACCCAGGTCGGCGCATGGTCGCTGGCCTTTTCGCGGCCGCGATAGTCCTTATCGACCCCAGCATCGCGCAACATGTCAGCAGCCTGCGGGCTGAGCAGCAAATGGTCGATCCGGAATCCTGCATCACGCTGCCACGCGCCCGCCTGATAATCCCAAAATGTCCACACGCCGCCCTTGGGGAAGCGCGTGCGCAAGCCGTCGGTCCAGCCCTGGGCAACCAGCGAGCGATATGCGGCGCGACTTTCCGGCTGCATCAGCGCATCATCCTGCATGGCACGTATGGAAAACGTGTCGTCGTCATGCGGGATCACGTTGAAATCACCCGCCAGCACGGCCGGAACTTCCTCAGCAAGCAACGCGCACGCTCGATCGGCGAGACGGCTCATCCATTTAAGCTTATAGTCAAATTTAGGCCCCGGTTGCGGATTGCCGTTGGGAAGATAGATCGAGGCGACGACGAGCCCGTTTACCTCGGCTTCCAGATAACGACTATGCTCGTCATCGGGATCGCCAGCCAACCCGCGCTGACGTTCGACCGGGTCAGCGCCCTTGGCAAGCACCGCCACGCCGTTCCAGCTCTTCTGGCCATGCCACACCGCGCCGTATCCCGCGGCGCGGATTGCATCGATCGGGAAGCCTTCATCGGCGGACTTGAGTTCCTGGAGGCACACCACATCCGGCTGTTGCTCGGTCAGATATTCGACCAGCCGGTCGATCCGCGCCTTGATGCCGTTGACGTTGTAAGTGACGATCTTCACGCGCTTAGCGTCACACCGAGAAGCTGGTGCCACAGCCGCAGCCCGAAGCCGCGTTGGGGTTGGCCACGGCGAAATGCGCTCCGCCAAGGTTGTCGATGAAATCGACCGAGCAACCGCGCACCAGGTCCAGGCTCACGTCATCGACCACCAGCCGCACACCATCGGTTTCGGCAATCACGTCATCCGCGTCGGCCCTATCCGCCATGCCGAACTTGTATTGAAAGCCCGAACAGCCCCCGCCTTCGACCGAAAGACGTAGGATTGCCGGCTTGCCTTGTTTGATCGCGATTGCCGCGACCCGCGCGGCGGCTGCCGGGGTCAGCGCAATATCGGAAACGAGCGTTGCCATGAACGTGAGATAGTCGCTCCCGCCGTCAGCGGCAACGTTAGATACCGATCAATCGTCCGTCGCGGCGACCGACACGGGAATGGCGCGGATGGACTTGTCCTGCGCGGCGAGAAGATAATCGGCGTTTTGCAGGAAAGGAACCGGATTGACCGCCGAGCCGTCGATGCGGACCTCGTAATGGAGATGGGGACCGGTCGAGCGACCGGTCGATCCCATCAGCGCGATCAACTGGCCGCGGTGGACGTGCGCGTACGGCGCGACAAGAATTTTCGACAAGTGCCCGTACCGGGTCTGAATGCCCTTGCCGTGATTGATTTCGACCATGTTACCATATCCGCCCGACCGCTCGGCCTTATCGACCAGTCCGTCAGCGGTGGCATAAACCGGAGTGCCGACGGGGCCCGGGATGTCCACTCCGGCGTGAAAGGCGGCGGTGCCGCGAAACGGATCGCTGCGGACACCGAAATTGCTGGTGAACGCGAGATGATCGACCGGATGAACCGATGGAATTGCGATCCCGCCGCCTTGACCGAATGTGTCGAGCTTCTTCCAAGTCATGAACAACGAACGGAACTGTGTCTCGCTGCGCATATCGACCGCCGCCGTGGTGGTCGCCGCTTCGAACGGGCCGCCAGTACCTGCGGTTTTCGCCGACACCGCTCTGGTTACCTTGGTAAGAGGTGCGGCCTGTGCCGGCGCCGAAGCGCTCGCGGTCGCCGCAGCTTCTATCGAAGGCGCTGCGGCCGCAGGTGCCGCCGCGCTTGCCGCGGCGTTAGCTAACCCAGGTGCGCCACAGGACAGGAGCGCGATACCGATAAGCGTCGTGCGCTTCACGGTGCTTCTTTGCGTCTTGGACGCGATAAAACTCTTGGTCATGTAGTTCCCGACGACCCAATGCGATTGCCGGTAAACCAGCGCCCGCCCCTCAGCTGTCCGATCCGCGGCCCACCACGCGCCGGACTTGCCAGCCTGTGTGACCCAACGAACCGGGCCGCGACAAGGGGTGGCGCGTGTTTCAGCGTCAAACCGGCAGGATGACACGGCGAGCCGTTCAATATCCCACGCTTACAGCGAGAAATTTGGCCAACTGGAGAGCGATAGCGCGATTCGTGCGCGATCGCATTGAACGCACTCCCAAATCGCGCGGCGCGTCCAGCTGCGTATGTCAAGCTAGGCCTTTGACCGCTTCCAACACTGCGGCAACATGTCCCGGCACGCGTACTTTACGCCAGGAGCGGACGAGCTGGCCGGAGCGGTCGAAGAGAAACGTCGATCGGTCTATTCCCATGTATTTGCGACCGTATAGGCTCTTCTCGATCCACACCCCGAACGCCTCCATCGCGGCGCCGGTTTCATCGGAGGCGAGCTGGACGCTCAGGTCATATTTTTCGATGAACCGGCCGTGTTTGGCAGGGGTGTCGCGAGATATGCCGAGTATTTGCGCGCCCGCGTCGCGAAAGTCAGCCAGCGCTGCGCTAAAGTCCTGCGCCTCGCGCGTGCACCCGGCCGTATCGTCCTTGGGATAAAAATAGAGTACGAGCGGTTTGCCGGCAAAATCGCCCAGCGCGATGCGGCGCCCATCGGGCGCGGCAAGCTCGACCGCAGGGATGCGCGCGCCCTCATTGATGGTCATCGCCCGCTCCCGTCGTTGCTGCCAGATAATCGGAAACGTCTTGCCGGGTCGCCTCGAACCGCGCAACCACGGCATCCCAATCATCGCAGTCCAGCGCAGCAGCAATCAGGGCACGCGTCGCTGGCGCGGGAGGCCGCGAGTCGGGTGCCACCAGCCGGAGCGTGACCAGCATCCGCGTCAGGAAGTGCGCCGCCGGCCCGATCGACGGCGGCGCCAAATCGGCCGAGGCCAGCAGATCAATCGCGCGGGCGAGATCGGCATCGAACCCTGCGCGGTTGACAAGTTGCGTAATGTGCACCGCGAACTCGAGATCGACGAGCCCGCCGGGCAGCAGTTTTGCGTCGAGCGGTCCGGCGGGTGGCTTGTTTGCCGCCATCTCGCCCCGCATGGCGAAGGCATCCGCCGCCACGTCGCGCGTCGGCCGATCACCGCGCAGCACTCCGTCGATCACGTCGGCCGTTGCCGAGCGAGCGGCAGGCGAGCCGAAGATCGGGCGAGCACGGGTCAACGCCATGTGCTCCCATGTCCAGGCGCTTTCGCGCTGATAGCGCGCGAATCCATCGAGCGAGACGCTCAGCGGCCCTTGCGCGCCAGAGGGGCGCAACCGGGTGTCGATCTCGTATAGCGGGCCAGACGCTGTCGCCACTGACAACGCTGCGCTGACGCGCTGCGCCAGCCGGTT
>JBDSKT010000011.1:0-12234 GCA_039916765.1 Sphingomonas sp. | reverse complement strand
GGACAGGCGGCTTGGCCGATGACCAACGTGCGCCAGCTCGGTCTACCGCAGTGACGGCGACTCGCGGAGAAGCCGGAGAACCGCTGCCTCACTCCGCTGGCCGAATTTTGCGAATGGACGCCAGATCGCCACCAGGTCGGCAAGGGCAAGCCGATCAAGGGCGAGATGTGGTTTATCTTCGTGATGCGACACGACTCCCATGTCACGCCAGTGATCGCCGGCATCATCGGCCTTTGGCAGGTAGCGAACGGCGCGGCGATGATCACAGCGCCAACATCGGTGCCGGTTTGGCCGCAAGGCTGACTTCGCGAAGCTCGTGCTGCGTAACGCTCACTTCCAGCGCTATCCGCGCACGGATGGCATATGGGCAACGCTTGAAGCTGTACAGGATCGGACTGGTCACGGCGAGCGACGCAGCGTGATCCGCGTCAGTTCCGACGGTCGCCTGATCCGAAGCGCAAAGCCCGGCCACAGCGCCGTGCCATTGTTCACATAGAGCATCATTCCAGCGACCTCGTATAGGCCGGATACGAAACCGCCATTGGCCCGCGCCACCAACCGATCCAGGCCTCGGATCATGCCGCCATGGGTATGACCCGAGAGCTGAAGTGCAATTCCGCGTGTGGCTGCCCGCGTCGCCTGCTTCGGCTGATGGTCAAGCAGCACGATGGGAACATTGGCGGGTGCGCCGATTAGCGCGGTCGCCAGGTCTGGTCCAGCTTGCCCGAAGTTGGACGCCGACAAGTCCGTGACCCCGGCCAGAACCAGGTGCGCACCGTCATGCTCAAGCACCGCATGGGCGTTCGGCAACATTCTAAATCCCATGCCAGCGAGATGATCCATCCACTCGGGGTAATCAAAAAAGTACTCGTGGTTGCCTGGGATCGCGTAGACGCCGTCGGGTGCATGCAGATCGCGCAGCGGCTCCACAGCCGAACGGCGCATGGCAACCGACCCATCGATGAAATCGCCGGTCACGACGATTAGATCGGACGCGAGCGTGTTCGCGCGATCGACCAGTGCGCGAACCCATTTTGCCGGGAATAAGCGACTGATATGAAGATCGGTCAGTTGCAGCAGTCGATATCCATCGAATTGCGCTGGCAAGTTGGCGATGGCGATCTCGACATCCTTCAACGGCGGTACGCGCACCGCGCCAGCGACGCCGATGGCAGCAACCAGCCCCGCCAGTCCTGCAACTGCGTATCGTACGGCATCGGGCAGCCTCGCCACATGCTGGACGGCCAGCATTGTCGCCAGTGAGCCGAGATCTAGCAGAATTTGCAGCGCCGCAAGGAACAGAGTGGCCCCTGAGGCCCAGTTAAACAGGATGATCAGCGGTCGAGGAAACTCGGGCGCAAATACCGAGCCGGAGGAGAGCTTGCTCCAAAAGTGATATTGCGACGCGACGAGTAGCATCACGGCGACTGCAGCCTTGACCCACGACGGCAACGCCAGCGGCAAAAGCCAGCGCACGATGACGAGCAGGCTTGGCGTTGCAAAGATCAGATGAAAGATCGTAAGTCTCCGAGCGTGAAGGCAATCGCGGCAATGCGCGACTGGGGTTATGTGGCGTCGAAATCGAGAAACGCCACCACGTCATTGTCGTCGTAAGCTTCAGCCTCGAGCCCGCGCTTGCGCATGGGTAAGTCCTGACGCTACCGCGTGTGACGATATGAACGAACGACGGCTTTCAGGATCGCAGGCCGGCCTGGCGAACGACCGAGATTGGGGCGCGTAGCGGTCGCAAACTCTGCCATATCGGTTCAGAAAATCGCGCGCCATGAGGTAGGAAAAGTGGTGGATAGCTGCTGCTAACCTCATAGTTTTCTTAGTGAAATCAGATATTTATGAAGGAATCTAAACTTCCTCCCGCGATTTCGTACCCGAACTTTAGGCGGGGACCTGCCGTGCGTCCGTTGCACTCGGCTGCGCCTGACGAATCGTCCTAGCGGCAAGGCCACTTATCGCATTTCGTCCGATGATGTTTTCCGTACGTTTTCCGTACGGCCGTCTGAGCATTTAGATAAGTTATTGATTTCATGGCGCACCCGACAGGATTCGAACCTGTGGCCTCTGCCTTCGGAGGGCAGCGCTCTATCCAGCTGAGCTACGGGTGCCTGGGTTTGCCGCGCTAGCAAAGGCGGGCGGTGGGCGCCAGTCCTACTTGGGTTTTGCTTTTGCCCCCGCTTTGGCCCGATCGCCCGGCGGCGGGGTTTTGGGCTTGTAGGCGCACAAGTCGGCGACGACGCAGCGCCAGCATTCGGGCCGCCTTGCCTTGCAGACATAGCGGCCGTGCAGGATCAGCCAGTGGTGCGCGTGCAGTCGGAAAGGCTGGGGCACCGCCTTGTCCAGCTTCAGCTCGACCGCGAGCGGGGTCTTGCCGCGGGCGAGGCCGGTGCGGTTGCCGACACGGAAGATGTGCGTATCGACCGCGAAGGTCTCGGCGCCGAACGCGACGTTCATCACCACGTTGGCGGTCTTGCGGCCGACCCCGGGCAACGTTTCCAGCGCGTCGCGGTCGGCCGGCACCTCGCTGCGGTGCTCGGCGATGAGAGCCTCGCTCAGCGCGATGACGTTCCTCGCCTTGGTGTTGAACAGCCCGATGGTCTTGATATGCCGCTTGAGATCGGCCTCGCCGAGCGCGACCATCTGCTCGGGCGTCTTCACGGTCGCGAACAGCGCGCGGGTCGCCTTGTTGACCCCGGTATCGGTCGCCTGCGCCGAGAGGACGACCGCGACGAGCAATTGATAGGGATTGCCCGATTCGAGTTCGGTTTCCGGGTGCGGATTGTCGGCCGCGAGGCGCGCGAAGAACGCGACGATGTCGGCCTTCTTCACAAATCCAGCACCTCGCCCATCGTATGACGCCCGGCCGGCCGGCCCGCGAGCCACAGTGCGGCGGCGACCGCGCCGCGCGCGAAGATCTCGCGGCCCTCGGCACGGTGGCCGATTTCGATCCGCTCGCCGGGGCCGGCGAAGATCACCTGATGATCCCCCGCGACCGACCCGCCGCGCAGGCTCGCAAAGCCGATCGTGCCCTCGCTTCGCGCGCCGGTCAGCCCGGCGCGGCTATCGACGTGAAGTTCGGACAGCGCGGTGTCGCGCCCGGCCGCCGCCGCCTCGCCGAGCAGCAACGCGGTGCCCGACGGCGCATCGAGCTTGTGGCGATGGTGCATCTCGACGATCTCGATATCCCACGCGCTGCCGAGCCGCGCCGCCGCCTCGCGCACCAGCCGGGCGAGCAACGTGACCCCGAGCGAGGTGTTGCCGGTCTGAAGCACCGCGATATCGCGCGCCGCATCGTCGATGAGCGCGTGATGCGCCCGCGTCAGCCCGGTGGTGCCGACGACGATCGGCGTGCGCGCCGCCCGCGCCGCGGCGAGATTGCCCGCCAGCGCGGCGGCGGTGGTGAAATCAACCAGCACGTCGGCGGCGCGCGCCAGCGCCGCCGCGTCGCCGCCAGTGTCGATCCCGCCGGCCAGCGTCGCGCCGAGATCGGGGATCGCCGCCGCGATCGCCTGTCCCATCCGCCCCGCGCTGCCCAGGATGCCGATCGCGGTCACCGCGCGCCTCGGGTCGAATCTTCACACTCTTCACACGCTGGCGATGTTTCGCACGCGTCCCGCCGGAAATCGGCCAGCGATGAAGGCGAGACGATGGGCGGGCGAAAGGAGACGGGCATCGGGTGATAGTGCCACGGCGTGCGGGTGTAGGACAGCCCTATCCCGCCCGCAGCTTCGGCGTGGGAGAATGCGCGTTAACGACCGTCGGCGGCGGGCGCCGGGCTTGGTGCATTTTCGCGGTTCATGTCCGGTGATCCCCGTGGGTGTCGCGCCTCGGGCGTGCGCGCTATGGTCGCGCGGTGAGCAATCCGCGCAACATCGTGATCCTGACCGGCGCCGGCATATCGGCGGAGAGCGGGCTGGCGACCTTTCGCGGCCCCGGCGGGCTGTGGGAAGGGCACCGCGTGGAGGATGTCTGCACGCCCGGTGCGCTGCGTCGCGACTCCGACCTGGTGCACCGTTTCTACGACGCGCGCCGCGCGGCGTTGGCCGGGGTCGAGCCCAATGCGGCGCACCGCGCCCTGGCCCGGCTCGATGCCGAATGGCCGGGCGAGTTGCTGATCGTGACGCAGAATGTCGACGATCTGCACGAACGAGCGGGCACGGCGCGACTGCTGCACATGCACGGCGAACTTCGCTCGGCATTGTGCGCGGCCTGCGACGATCGCCGGGCGTGGGCGGGCGATATGCCGCCGGGCACGAGGTGCGCGGCATGCGGTGCGGGCGCGGTGCGGCCCGACATCGTATTTTTCGGGGAGATGCCGTATGCGATGGAGCGGATCGAGCGCGCTCTCGCGGCGGCGGATCTGTTCGTATCGATCGGCACGTCGGGCGCGGTGTACCCGGCGGCGGGCTTCGTCCGGACCGCGCATCATCACGGCGCCGCGACGCTGCAGATGAACCTCGAACCCTCGGCGGGCAGCGCGGATTTCGCCGAGACGAGGCTTGGTTCGGCGAGCCAGCTGGTGCCGGAATGGGTGGAGGGGATGCTCGCCGAATGACCGCCGGCGCCGAATTCGTCACCGTTCGTCCGCGCGGGCGGGTGCGGGTGTGACGTTGAATGCGTGCCCCGGTTGCGGCGGCCTGTTCGCGCGAAGCGAGGGGGCGACCCACGCTTACATGCACTCTTCGGCAGGATGTTGGGCCAAATACGGGGACGTGCTGGCGCGCGAATATGCCAATCCGCGCTTGACGGCGACGCACCGGCTGAGCGTCGATACCTATGCGGTACAGCATCCCGGATCGCACGACCGCCGGGCGATACAATCCGTCGGGCTCCACCTCGCGCGCCTGATGCTGCAACTCGAAAATCCCCGTCCGCCGCGGGAAACCAATGAGGTGATGCTTGGCCTGGGTCCCTCTAAAAGCAGCCTGCCATTTCTCGAGCCGCCGGCGTCCTTCGGCCTGACCGTCGCCGATATCCCGCTCGACGGATCCCTCGACGATCACGCCATCGCGGTGCGGACTTGGGCGGAGGATGCGTGGTCCGCATGGGGACGCCACCATGATTTCATCCGGTCATGGGCCGCGTCGGCATTGCGCCATCGCTTGTGAGGGGCCGTTTGGAATTGCTGCGGGACCAGGAGCGAGGCGGGGGCGATTTGCGGTTAGCTGGTCTTACGCGACGCCGGGCAAGATTGCTTTTTGCTCAAGTGGCGGCCTAGGTTCAATCAAGTCCGCATTCAAATCGAGGGTAAGCGATGGGATCGTTGAAGCGCCTGGACGTGATCTCGCCCGCCCTGTCCGATCTATTTCGGAAAGGAACCGATACCCAGCGAAATCAGGCAATGTTCGTTGCGTGTCGGATCGCAATGACCGATGCGAAATTGTCAGGTGCACGGATCGACGCGGCACTGGAGTTATTGATGGCGGGCGCGACAAATGACGGCGTGGCCCGTGAAATGAATGCGCTCGAGATCGAATTTGACGATCAGTATTTTTCCCTGAGCGACGATGACGAAACTATAACTCCTGAAGCACAAGTGTTTTTTCATAAAGCGCGCGCTGCCGCTGCGTTGGCTTATGCATTGTCGCCTGATCGAAGTGAGCAAAACGAAGGGCTTTATGAAGCTATTTCGGCGTCGAATGACACCGATAAGACCATAGAGATCGTCAAAGAGTCTTTTTCAGATCGAATGAATGATGGCAGTCAATAAAATAACCATCGGACTATTTTGTCTCTCAAATAATAATTATAAAACGATAATTAAACCACGGCATTGACTGACTGAATACAGAAGCTCGACTATGTAATTATCACGTTTGGCTGCATCTTGCCCGACGCAGGGCTTTACTCGACCCAGTCGAGCCCCATTTCGCGGTACACGTCGCGCTCGTCGTCCCAGCCGGGGCGAACCTTGACGTGGAGGTAGAGGTGGACCGGCTTGCCGGTGATCGCGGCGAGCTCGGCGCGCGCGCGGGCGCCGATTTCCTTGATCCGCGCACCGCCCTTGCCCAGCACGATCGCGCGCTGGGTGGGCCGTTCGACCAGGATCTGCTGGTGGATCTCGACCGATCCGTCGTCGCGCTCCTTATATTGCTCGGTCTCGATCGCCGAGGCGTAGGGCAGCTCGGCGTGGAGCTGGAGATAGAGCTGCTCGCGCGTCACCTCCGAGGCGAGGCTTCGCTCGGTCGCGTCGGACACCTGGTCCTCCGGGTAATGCCACGGCCCCGCCGGCATCGCGGCGGCAAGGGCACGCTTGAGCTCGGGCAGGCCGTCGCCGGTGGCGGCGCTGACGAAGAAGGTCTCGGTAAAATCGATCTGCGCATTGAGCCGCTCGGCATGGAGGAGCAGCTTGCCCTTGTCGGCGAGATCGACCTTGTTGAGGATGAGGTATTTGGGCTCGGGGCGCGCGGCGATGCTGTCGGCGATGCCGGTCACCTTGGCGCCAAGCCCGCCCTTCGCATCGACCACCAGCGCCAGGATATCGGCGCCCTCGGTCCCGCCCCAGGCCGCCGCGACCATCGCGCGGTCGAGCCGGCGCTTGGGCTCGAAGATGCCGGGCGTATCGACCAGCAGCAGCTGCGTCTCGCCCTCGATCGCGACGCCGAGCAACCGTGCGCGCGTGGTCTGTGCCTTGGGGCTGACGATCGCGACCTTCTGCCCGACGAGCGCGTTGACGAGCGTGGACTTGCCCGCGTTCGGCGCGCCGAGGACGGCGACGAGGCCGCAGTGGGTCGGGGTATCGGTCATATCATTTCCGTTCGGTTCGAGCGCAGCCGAGAAACCGAAACACGCGCCGGGTCAATGCCTCTCGACCGCGCTGGCAACGAACGGAGCGCGGGGTCGCTAGACCAATTTCCCCAGCAACGCCGCCGCCGCCGCGGTCTCCGCCTCCTGTTTGGACCCGCCGCTCGCCTCGGCTTCGGCGAACGTGCCGATCGCCGCTTTCACGGGGAAGCGCGGCGCGTGGTCCGGTCCAGAACGGTCGAGCACCTCGTAATTCGGCGCGCGGCGCTTGTTGGCGGCGGCCCATTCGAGCAGCGCGGACTTGGGATGCTGCGGCGCCTTGGCCTGGCGCGTCACGCGGTCGCCCCAGGCACCGCGGACGAAGCCGCGCGCCGCCGCCAGTCCGGCATCGCGGAACAGCGCGCCGATCAGCGACTCCATCGCGTCGCCGAGGACGTTGTCGCTATCGCTCGCGCCATCGTCGCGCGCCTGCTTGCCGAGGCGTAGTCGGGCGCCGACGCCGAGATCGCGCGCCACCTCGGCGCAGGTCGCGCCAGAGACGAGAGTATGCAGCCGCTTCGACAGCGCGCCTTCGGCTTCGGCGGGGAACAGCTCGGTCAGCCATTCGGCGATGACCAGCCCGAGCACGCGGTCGCCGAGGAATTCGAGCCGCTCGTAATTCGCCGCACCCTGGCTGCCGTGGGTCAGTGCCTGTTCGAACAGCGCGAGATCGGTGGGCGCGCGTCCGAGCGTCGCGGCGAGCCAGTCCGCCAACGAACCAGGGAGATCGTCGCTCAATAGCCGTGCCCCATGCGGCTCCCACGGGCGGCGCTGAACCACGTCCAGGGCAGCAGCCATGAGGCCGAGCCGTCGGTCGACCAGAAGCTGACCAGCGCCTTGCCTTCGAGCCGCTCCATCGGGATGAAGCCCATGCCCTCGGGCGGGGCGAAGCGGCTGTCGGCGCTGTTGTCGCGATTGTCGCCCATCAGGAAAACGGTGCCGGTGGGCACGGTGTAGACGTCGGTATCGTCGCCACGCGGAATTTCGCCCATGTCGATGACGTTGTAGCTGACGGCCGGCTTGCCCTTCATCGCGGGCAGCGTCTCGCGGAACTGCTTGTAGCGGCAGATCGGCTGACCGTTGGCGGTGTCCTGAAATTCCGGCGGACAGTTCTGCGTGCTGTAATTGGGCGTGAGCGGCAGCGTGAAATCCGCCACCGGCACCTTGGGGACCGCCTGGCCGTCGAGGATCAACTGGCCGCTGCGCATCTGGATCGTGTCGCCGGGCAGACCGATGACGCGCTTGATCACGTCATGATCGTCACCAGCCGGCCCCCGGAACACGACGACGTCGCCGCGCGCGGGGGAGCCGGCGAAGATCCGCCCCGGGATCAGCGGCAGGCCGAACGGCAACGACCAGCGCGAATAGCCGTAATTCCATTTCGAGATGAACAGATAATCGCCGATGTACAGCCGCGGCAGCATCGATTCCGACGGGATGTAAAAGGGCGAGAAGAAGAAGCTGCGAAAGATCGCCACGACGAGCACGAGCTTGACGAGAAACGTCACCGTCTCGCGCGTTTCCGACTTCGGCTTGCGTGCCGGAACGTCGGGTGCGGGAATGCCTGAGGCGGGGATGGGGGCGGGTTCGCCCGAAACGTCGGTATCGGCCATGCACCGAGGCGTTACGCAAAGGCGGGGCGCCGTCAAGCTGGCGGTTGTAACCGCGGCGCGCTAGGCCGATCTACACCCCACCCGCGAGACGTAAAGACGAGGAATATATGGCTGACTGGACCGCGATCGAAGCTCTGCCCGCCGAGCGGCTCGAGGCGCTTTTTGCCGCCGATCCGGAGCGGCTGGCGAAATTCACGGTCGATCTCGCCGGGATCCATTTCGACTGGTCGAAGACGCATCTGACGGCTGACGCCGTCGCGGCGTTCGAAAAGCTGGCCAAGGCGCAAGACCTCGCCGGCAAGCGCGAGGCGCTATTTTCGGGCGCGGTGATCAACATGACGGAGAACCGGCCCGTCACCCACACCGCCGAACGCGGCGAGGGCAGCCCCGACGATGTCGCCAAGGCGCGGGTGTTCCACGCCCGGATGCGCGCGCTGATCGACGCGATCGAGGCCGACGCGCTGGGACCGGTGCGCCACGTGCTGCACGTCGGCATCGGCGGGTCGGCGCTCGGGCCGCATCTGCTGGTCGATGCGCTGGGGCGCGACGAGGAGCGGTACGACGTGGCGATCGTCGCCAACGTCGACGGGGTCGCGCTGGAAGACGTGTTCGCCCGGTTCGACCCGACCGCGACGATCCTCGTCGTCGCCTCCAAAACCTTCACCACCACCGAGACGATGCTCAACGCGCAGAGCGTGCTCGAATGGATGAGCCAGCACGGAGTCGAGGACGTGTACGGCCGGGTCATCGCGCTCACCGCCGAGCCGGACAAGGCGATCGAGTGGGGCGTCGATGAGACACGCGTGCTGCCGTTTATGGAATCCGTCGGCGGGCGCTATTCGCTCTGGTCGTCGATCGGTTTTCCCGCCGCACTCGCGCTCGGCTGGGACTGTTTCGAGGAATTGCTCGAGGGGGCGGCCGAGATGGACCGGCATTTTCGGATGACGTCGCTGCACGAGAACGCCCCCGCGCTCGCCGCCTTTGCCGATCTCTATTATACCCAGGTCCGCCACTGCGAGACGCGCGCGACCTTCGCCTATGACGAACGGCTGCGGCTGCTGCCGTCTTACCTCCAGCAACTCGAGATGGAATCGAACGGCAAGGGCGTGGGTGTGGACGGCAAGCCGGTCGGACGGCCGACGGCGGCGATCACCTGGGGCGGGACGGGGACCGAGGCGCAGCACGCGGTGTTCCAGTTGCTCCACCAGGGCACACACCTCGTGCCGGTCGAATTCATCGCGGCGATCGAGCCGGGTGACACGCTGGCCGAGGATCATCACAAGCAGTTGCTGCTCAACGCCTTCGCGCAAGGCGCGGCGCTGATGAAGGGCAAGGCCAATCCCGACGATCCGGCGCGCTCCTATCCCGGCGACCGGCCCTCGACGACGATCCTGCTCGACGATCTCGACGCGCGCACGCTCGGCACGCTGATCGCTTTTTACGAGCACCGGGTGTTCGTGAACGGCGTGCTGCTGGGGATCAATTCGTTCGACCAGTTCGGCGTCGAGCTGGGCAAGGAAATGGCCAAGGCGGCGGCCAAAGGGGGGGGCGAGTTCGACCCGTCGACCACCGATCTGATCAAGCGGGCGGGGCTGAACTGATGCCATCCTATGACTATGATCTGTTCGTCATCGGCGCCGGCTCAGGCGGGGTGCGCGCGGCGCGGGTGGCGGCGGCGCACGGCGCGAAGACCGCCGTCGCCGAGGAATACCGTGTCGGCGGGACCTGCGTGATCCGTGGCTGCGTGCCCAAGAAGCTGCTCGTCTACGGCGCGCATTTCGCCGAGGATCTGGCCGATGCACGCCGCTTCGGCTGGAACGTGCCCGACCACTGCGAATTCGACTGGACGGTTCTGCGCGACAACGTGTTCGAGGAGGTCGACCGGATCAACCGCGCGTACACCCAGACGCTTGAAAACCACGGCGTCGATATCATCCCCGAGCGCGCGACGATCACCGGGCCGCACGATATCAAGCTGGCGAGCGGCAAGGCGGTGACGGCGAAGACCATCCTCATCGCGACCGGCGCCACCCCATCGGTGCCGAAATGCCCGGGGCACGAGCACGGCATCACCTCGAACGAGGCGTTTCACTTGGATGCGGTGCCCAAGCGTATCCTGATCGCGGGCGCGGGCTATATCGCCAACGAATTCGCCGGCATCTTCCACCAGCTCGGCGCGCACGTCATCCTGATCAACCGCACCGACGTGATCCTGCGCGGTTACGACGAATCGATCCGCGACCGGCTGCTCCAGATCAGCATGATGAAGGGCATCGAGTTCCGCTTCCACGCCGCCTTCGAGGGGATCACGAAAGAGAAGAGCGGATGCCTCACCGTCACGATGTCGGGGCATGAACCGGTCACCGTCGATTGCGTGATGTTCGCCACCGGACGCGACCCCAACACCGAAGGTCTGGGGCTTGAGAAGGCGGGCGTCGAGCTGGACGGGAAGGGCGCGATCCCGGTCGATGACGACAGCCGGACGAGCTGCCCTAGCATCTTCGCGGTGGGCGACGTGACCAACCGCGTGCAGCTGACCCCGGTCGCCATCCGCGAAGGGCAGGCCTTTGCCGACACCCAGTTCGGCAACAAGCCGAGCCGCGTGGACTACGCCAACATCCCGTCCGCGGTGTTCAGCCATCCGCCGATGGCGGGCGTCGGGCTGACCGAGAGCCAGGCCAAGCAGCAGCTCGGTACGGTCAAGGTCTACACATCGGATTTCCGCCCGATGAAGAACGTGCTGGCGGGCCGCAACGAGCGCGCGCTGTACAAGATGGTGTGCGAGGGCGAGACCGACCGGGTCGTCGGCCTGCACATGATCGGTCCCGACGCGCCCGAGATTCTCCAGGCCGCCGCGATCGCGGTCAAGGCCGGGCTGACCAAGGCGGCGTTCGACGATACCGTCGCGCTTCACCCGAGCATGGCCGAGGAGCTGGTGCTGCTGCGCTAGGCGTTTCGCGCGATCCGTGCTTCATTCCCCGCGACGCGCAAGGGGATGAGCAGATGGACCACAAGGGGGCACGGCCGTTCGGCTTCTGGATGGCGACCGCGCTGGTCGTTGGCGGGATGATCGGATCGGGCATCTTCGTGCTGCCCGCGCAGCTCGCCTCGTTCGGCGCGACGGGAGCGGCGGCGTGGTTCGTCGCGGTCGGCGGTGCCCTGCTGCTCGGCTGGGTGCTCGCCCGGCTGACCGCCGCGCACCCCGGCGCGACCGGCATGGTCGCGATCTGCGGCGCCGCGCTCGGGCCGTTGCCCGGCCTGCTGGTCGGGTGGAGTTATTGGGTCGGGGTATGGTCGGCCAACGCGATCATCGCGATCACCGCTGTTCGTTACCTCTCGGTCTTCGTGCCCGGCCTAGCCGCGACGCCGCTTCACAGCGCGGTCGCGGCGACGGCGTTGGTCTGGCTGCTGACCCTGCTCAACCTGAACGGCGCGCGCGCGGCGGGGCGCTTCCAGGTCGTGACGACCGCGCTCAAGCTGCTGCCGTTGCTCGCCGTGGTCGCGATCCTCGCCGGGCTGGCGCTCGCGGGCGGCAAGCAGTTCGGCGCGACGCCGCACGCGGCGTTCAGCAGCACGGCGCTCACCCCGGCGCTGACGCTCGCCTTCTACGCGCTGGTCGGGTTCGAATCGGCGAGCGTCGCGGCCGAGCGGGTGCGCGATCCGGCGCGCACCATCGTCCGCGCGACCATGGCCGGGCTGGTGCTGACGGGGGTGCTGTACCTGATCGTCTGTTCGGGGATCGTCTACGCCCTGCCCGAGGGTGTCGCCGAGCATGCGACCGCGCCGGTGTCGCTGTTCGTGCAGACCTTTTGGGGGCGCGGCGCCG
>JBDSKT010000010.1:0-6709 GCA_039916765.1 Sphingomonas sp. | reverse complement strand
GACGCGTAGGGAGGCACCGCCAGAGGGTCGGGCGGCCGCGGGCACTTTCGGGTGCGCGAGGAAAGTCCGGGCTCCGCGGAACAACGGTGCCGGGTAATACCCGGCGGGCCCGAAAGAGATTTTTGGCCCAGGGACAGTGCCACAGAGAGCAGACCGCCATCGCTCGTTCGCGAGCACGGCAAGGGTGAAAGGGTGCGGCAAGAGCGCACCGCGTGACTGGTAACAGGCACGGCATGGCAAACCCCACCGGGAGCAAGACCGAATAGGGATGGCACATGAGCGCGTTCCCGCTCGTCATCCGGGTTGGTTGCTGGAGCCCGTCAGCAATGGCGGGCCTAGAGGAATGGTCGCCCATCGCGTTTTGGCGCGTGGACAGAACCCGGCTTATAGACCCTCTGGCGCATTCGCGCGGCGATTGGCGCACGCGAATGCCCGGGCGGCCTCGCGCGGTGAGGGCCATGGTGCGCGATACGTTCGAGCGGCGGTTCGCGACATCCGCGGTTTCTCACGATCGCGGTGGCATTTATCCCGCGCGGTACCTAGATGCGGGCGCTATGACACGCGCAACGCGATCCGATAACTGGGGTTTTCCCCGCTGGGGCGGCTATGGTTCGTCGCGCGAGGCGACGACGGTTCGGCTGTGCGATCGGCACGGCTGCACCGAGCGCGGCGACTGCCCGGCGCCAAAATCGCCCAACAGCCCCGAACGCTGGTATTTCTGCCAGGAGCATGCCGGCGAATATAATCGCGGGTGGAATTATTTCGAAGGCCTGACCGCCGAGGAAGCCGCCGAGCGTGAAGCGGCCGAGACGCGGACCGCCGATGGTTATGCCGAAGCCAAGCATTATGGGTGGGGCGGCCCCGGGGACGGCACGCGATCACGCGACGAAATGCGCGCGCTGGATTTGTTCGAGCTCGACAGCGACGCCGACTTTGAGGCCGTGCGCGTCGCGTGGCGACGGATTGCGAAGGAACACCACCCCGATCTGCACCCGGGCGATGCGGAGGCGGCGAAGCGGTTCCAGGCGATCCAGGCTGCGTATGACGTGCTGAAGGCGGCCGAGGACGCGCGGATGTGGAAGCCAGCCGTCTGAGCCCCGCCGTCTGAGTCCTGCCGCCTGAGCCTGGCCTAGCGGGCGTAGCGTTCGGCGGTTTCGCGGATCAGCGCGATCATGTTGGGGATGCCTTGCGTCCGGTTCGAGCTGAGTTGCGCCTTGAGATCGAACGGCGCGAGCGCAGCCTCGATGTCGGTCGCGAGGATATCCGCCGGTGATTTGTCCTGCACCGCCCGAAGGACGAGCGCAATGACGCCCTTGGTGATCGCGGCATTCGAGTCGGCGAGAAAATGCAGCGTCCGCTCGCCGTCGCCAACGATGGGATAGACCCATACCGAAGCCGAGCATCCGCGAACGAGGGTCGCGTCGGTTTTGAGGGGATCGGGCATGGGCGGCAGCGCGCGGCCGAGATCGATCAGCAGGCGATACCGGTCGTCGGCATCGAGGAAATCATATTCGTCGTGCAGTTCGGCGAGCGTTGGCACGGCGTCGGGCATGGATTTGGTCATCGCCCGCCCGCTAGCCGGGCGGACCCTAGAGGTCCACCCCGGCAGCGATCGCTTCCAGCTTGCGGATGCGTTCTTTCAGGTCGGCGATTTCGATCCGTGCGCTGGCATTGGGCAGCGCGGGGCCGGCGTGCATGTCGCCAACGGCGTGAAGCTCCTGTTGCTTGAGCGTAAGCCAGCCGCGCCATCCAGTCAGGCCGGCGAAGACCAGCATCGCCAGGCCGGCGAGGCCCGCGCTTGCCATCGTCATGTAGAATGTGGGTTCGGTCATGGTCCGTTCCTCTCGGTCAGGTGCGGTCGCGCAGTTTCTCGATTTCGCGATCGAGATTGGCGCTGCTCGTGTTGTTGTCGGTGGCGAGGCGTTCGAGCACTGCGAGGCGCTCCTTCAGGCTCTTTAGCTCGTCGCGCAGGCGCTGGTTCTCGGCTGTCGCGGATTCGTCCCCGACGCGATATTCGTTGCCGTGCTTGTCGCGCCAATTGATGCCGTGGCGGGCGCGGAGCACGCTGCCGATGGTGACGACGACAACGATTGCGACGACCATTTCGAACGGGTTCATTTCACACTTCTCCGTATTTCAAATTCAAGCGCGGGCTATTCGGCCGGTTGCTGTGATTGCGCTTCAAGGCGGCGGCGGGGGCGATCGACGCGCTCGGTCAGGTACACTCCGACCCCCGCGATGGCGCCCAGCACGGCAAAGATGACGATCATTTCGGTACGGTCCTTCAGTTGAGCTGCGACGGTTCGTCGCGCAGCTTTTCGATTTCGTTGGCGACATCGATGCCGCGATCGGTGACGATCCGTTCGAGCACGCGCACGCGCTGTTCGAGACGGTCGGTGTGCGCCGCATATTGCGCGGCTTTCTCGGCCGCCTGGGCGTTGAGGGTCTCACCCATGTTTTCCCGGTGGTCGAGCCAGCGGGTGAACATCCCCTTGCCGATCCCGCCGATCACCGGAATGCCGACGACGATCATGAAGAAGGCGAGGATAAAAGATTCATGCATGGAATAGCTCCTCAGTCGCGCAGCGCGTCGATTTCGCGCGCGGTGCGCTCGGCAGGGTCCGTCGCGATCCGTTCGAGCACCGCGATCCGCTCCTCGAGCCGCGAGACCTGGCCGTGGAGCCGTTCGTTCTCGTTCGTCAGCAGCGTCATCTTGCGATCGCCGTCCAGATCGTCGGTGCGGTTGCCCATCGCGCGGTCCAGACGGTTGCGCTCCAGCGGGTAGCCGTGCCTGGCGCGGATCCACGTCGTGAATACCTGGCGCGCGGCGATCACGCTCACCACGCCCACCGGCACAATCCAACCTACTTCGTGCATCGTACTTCCCTTTCAAATTCTTGGATGTGCGGTTCGCTCAGCGCAGGCTGTCGATCTCGTCCGACAGGCGGCTGTTGCGGCTGGTGTACATCATCTCGATGTCGGCCAGCCGGCGATCGATGTCGCGGAAGGCCGAGCGGACCTCGGCGGTCGAGCGGCGCGGATTGGTGCGCACGCCCTGCCAGAACTTCGCGTCCTCGGCGCTGTCATACAGTCCCGTTGGCTGGCATTTCGCCACCCATGCAGTGACGAAATAGGCAAGTATCACCCAGCCGCTGGTCGCGAAGGCGAGCAGGACGGCGCCGACCCGGATCCAGGTCACGTCTATCCCGGTATAGTCGGCAATCCCCGCGCAAACGCCCATCACTTTGCCGTTGCGCTTGTCGAGGTAGAATTTGGTGCGGCTGGCGGACATTTCAGTTCCTCCGAATGATATCGTTGGTGGACGGTTCGGCGAGCGGCAGGCTCACTTTCCAGTCCGGATTGTCGGCGGCGATGATCCGTTCGACGGTGCCGAGACGATCTTCGAGGCGGCGAGCGAGCGAGTAGAGCTCGTCGAGCAACTTCTCGTCTTCGTTCGTGATCTTGGGCGCCTGCTTCCACTTCGTGATGTAGTGGAAGAGGATCCAGGGCAGCCCGATGAAGAGCATCCCGACGATCGGAATGGCGATAAGACCGTCCATCGGATCAATCCTGCCTTCCGGCGACGCGGGCCTTCATCGCCTCGAGTTCGGCCTCGACCTTCTCGTTCGACTTCAGCTCGGCGATTTCCTCTTCGAGGCTCTTGGCGGGAGCGCCCAGGCCGAGCGCATCGGCGCGGCCCTCGGCGAGATCGACGCGGCGTTCCATCACGTCGAAGCGGCTGAACGCGTCGGCGATCTTGGGGCCGGCATACATCTCGCGCAGCTTCACCCGGTTGTGTGCGCTTTCCAGCCGCGTCACGATCGAATTCTGCCGGGTGCGTGCCTCGCGCAGTTTGTTCTGCAGCTTGGCGATATCCTCTTCGGAAGCCCGAAGCGCCTCGTCGAGCACGGCGATCTCGCCGGACAGCTGCTCGGCCATGTCGGTTGCCTTCTGGCGTTCGACCAAAGCGGCCTTGGCAAGGTCCTCGCGGCCCTTCGACAAGGCGAGCTCGGCCTTTTCGGTCCAGCTCTCCTGCAAGCCGCCGAGCTTGGTGATGTGGCGGCGCATTTCCTTCTGGTCGGCAATCGTGCGCGCGGCGGACGCGCGGACCTCGACCAGCGTTTCCTCCATCTCGAGGATGATCATGCGGATCATCTTGGCCGGGTCCTCCGCCTTATCGAGCAGATCGGTGAAGTTGGCGGCGACGATGTCGCGGGTTCGGGAGAAGATGCCCATTTCGATTACTCCATCAGATACGCGGTGGAAGGGGTGGCCGGAGCGGACGCAAGGGATTGTCCGCCCCGGCATTGGCCTCACGCAAACTGCGCGAGGGGGGACTGCTGAACGGGCGCGACATGAACCGGGCCGACCGCCGTCAGCACGAGCACCGCGCTGATGACGAGCGCCGCGGTGGCGGCGAACGTCCGGGCGAAGGGGTTGGTGGTGGTCATTGTCTTGCTCCGTAAACTGTTGTTCGTGTCCCGCCGATGCCGGCGTTGTCTCCTGTTCAGCATGGACCGTGCCAATTGATGAAAATGGCGGATTTGCGTGCTTTTTCGAGCTTTTGGATGCCATCGCTCGCAGTTTTCGATTGCCAAGACTTGGTAATTCGCACCAATGATTGGGAATGGTTGAACGAGTCACTCAAGTCATCGGCGAGTCCGGCCCCTTTCTGGATGCGCTCGAGCGAGCCAGCCGCGCAGCGGCGCTCGACCGGCCGGTGCTGGTCATTGGCGAGCGCGGCACCGGCAAGGAACTGGTCGCCGAACGCCTCCATCGCCTCAGCCCGCGTTGGGACCAGCCCTTGATCATCATGAACTGCGCCGCGCTGCCCGAAACCTTGATCGAGGCCGAACTGTTCGGCCACGAAGCGGGGGCGTTCACCGGCGCGACCAAGGCGCGCGCGGGGCGGTTCGAGGAGGCGCACGGCGGTACGCTGTTTCTGGATGAGCTAGGTACATTGTCGATGGCGGCGCAGGACCGGTTGCTCCGCGCGGTCGAATATGGCGAGTTGACCCGGATTGGCGCCTCGCGCGCTATCCGGGTTGACGTGCGGATCGTCGCCGCGACGAACGAGAATTTGCCCGACAAGGTGCTGCGCAACCAGTTCCGCGCCGATCTGCTCGACCGACTGAGCTTCGAGGTGGTGACGTTGCCCCCGCTGCGCGCTCGCCCCGGCGACGTGCTGGTGCTGGCCGAGCATTTCGGGCGGCGCATGGCGGCGGAGCTGGGGCGCGACGAGTGGGCGGGGTTCGGCAAGGAGGCGCTTGCGGCGTTGGTCGCGTATGACTGGCCCGGCAATGTCCGCGAATTGCGCAACGTCGTGGAGCGGGCGGTTTACCGCTGGGAATATACCGGGCCGATCGACTCGATCGAATTCGATCCGTTTCAATCGCCGCACCGGCCGGCGACGCCCGTGGTATCTGCGACCGAGCCCATCCGCTCAGGCGACGCGCCCGTCGCGGCCGATGTGCCGGCCTCCACCGCGCCGACCGACTTCAAGGCGGCCGTTGCGACGTTCGAGCGCGACCTGCTTGCCAGGGCGCTTGCCGAGGCGCGCTTCAACCAGCGCGCGGCGGCCAAGGCGCTCGGGCTCAGCTACGATCAATTGCGCCATTCGCTCAAGCGCCATGACCTTCTCGGCGCGGGCCAGTCCGAATCGCTTGCGTAACGAGCAGGCGGGACCCATTTGCTGCGTTCCGGCGTTCCCCCGCCGACCCACGACCAAGCCCGATGGAGGATGCAATGGCGTTCGAACTGCCCCCGCTGCCCTATGCTTACGATGCCCTGGAGCCGGTGATCACGAAGGAAACGATGACCTTTCATCACGACAAGCACCACGCCGCGTACACCGCCAAGCTCAACGAGGGCGTCGCGGCCGATCCCAAGCTCGAGGGCAAATCGATCGAGGAAATTCTCGGGATGATTTCGTCGCAGCCGCCGTTGGTGCGTAATAATGGCGGTGGTTTCTGGAACCACGATTTCTTCTGGAAAATCATGGCGGCCAAGGGATCAACCAGCCCCTCCGGTAAGCTCAAGGATGCGATCGACGCCTATGGCGGACTCGACAAGCTGAAAGAGGATTTCAACGGCAAGGGCGCGGGCCAGTTCGGCTCGGGCTGGGCCTGGCTGATCGCCGACGCGTCGGGTGCGCTAACGGTCACCTCTACGCCCAACCAGGACAATCCATTGATGGACGATGCCAAGGAGAAGGGCACGCCGATCCTGGGCAACGATGTGTGGGAACACGCATATTACCTGACCTACAAGAACGATCGTCCGGGCTACCTCAAGGCATGGTGGGACGTGGTGAACTGGGATGAGGCCGGGCGCCGGTACGACGCCGCGATCGGCTGACCGATGACGTGCCGCCGGACGATCAGCCTTCCGGCGGCACCTCGAACGGTGCATCGACGGTCAGCCCATGCTTCATCAGCATCGGTATATTGGCCAGCGCGAACAGGATTGTCAGCGGGATCGCGCCCCAAAGCTTGAAGCCGACCCAGAAATCCCATGTGCTGTTGCGCCATACGACTTCGTTCAGCACCGCCATGAACGCGAAGAAGATCGTCCAGTTAATCGTCAGCTTGCGCCAGCCCTGCTCGGTCAGTCCCGGATAGGCGGCTTCCAACAATTGCTGGAGCAACGGCCGCCCGGTAGCCAACCCGAGCGCGAGCACTCCGGCAAAGAGGGCGTACACGAAGGTCGG
>JBDSKT010000009.1:0-6501 GCA_039916765.1 Sphingomonas sp. | reverse complement strand
TGACCCCGGCCTCCAGACAGATGTCGATGAGGCGTCCGGCTTCCTTGACATCAGTTGTGCCCCAGGCGCCAAACAGCGGGCCGGACCCGCCAAATGTGCCGGCACCGAAGCTTAGGACCGGCACCTTCAGGCCCGAGCGACCGAGATTGCGATATTCCATCGAAACGTCCTTCCATTGGGAGTTGCCTGAGTCAGCGGCCGAGCATCTTCAGATCGACCGCTTCGGCCATGGCCCGATTGCCGCGGTCGCCGGGATGAAGGTGATCCCCGGAGTCGAACGCCGGCGTCATACGCGCAGGGTTCCGGGGATCGCGCAGCAGTGCATCGAAATCAATCACGGCATCGAAAGCGCCACTCGACCTGATCCAGCGGTTCACATCCCGCCGCAGCGCATCCTTCTCAGGCGCGTAATAGTCGGCGAGCGGTGTCCCAGAGAGTGCCCCTTCGAACGGTGTCAGCGTCGCCCCAATGATCCGAACATTCCGCGCGTGTGCCCTCGCTGCGAGTTGCCGATAGCTGGCGGTCAGGGCCGCGAGGGACGGACGGGTGTCGGCTTTCGCGAAGGCGGTGCCCGGCCACGCGATATCGTTGATGCCGATCAGGACGATGACGGCCTTCAGACCCGGTTGGGCGAGTACATCTCGGTCGAACCGCGCTGCCGCATTCACGCCCATCTTGTCCTTAAGCAACCGCGCCCCTGAAATGCCGGCATTCAGCACCGCGACATTCCTTTGTGCGAGCCGTCGGGCGAGGAAATCGGGCCACCGGGCATCTTGGTCGACCGTCGCACCATTACCGTCGGTAACGGAGTCGCCGAGCACAACGATTGCCCCCTTGTTCGGGGTATCGACCAGCACTTCGCTTAAAATGATACGAGCATCCGTGGTCGAATTCGTTGGGATACTGCTGGCTTGGGTCAAATCGCCCTTGCCGATCCAAGCTGTCTGTCGTCCATCCCAATGGAATGTCGTGAGAGGTGTCCGCTCGGGCAGGTACAGCGAGACGGCGAGCCGAGCCTGAGCCGCCACGTCTAGGTCGATCGGATCGCTGATGGCTGGAGCGCCGGGAGGAACGTCAATGCTGCTCTTGCCGCCATCGAAGGTCAGCCGGCAGATCGCTCCGGCCGGAACCGCGCCCTTTTCTCCGGCAAGAGCGACGCTGGCACTGCCGATCCGGAGCGGGCGGTCGCCATAGGCATTGGAGAATACCAAGCGGACTCTTGACCCGCCAAGGCTGACCCGGACGACTTGGCGGATGGTTTGATCCTCCATCACCTCCGGGATCTTTGTAGGGAAGGCAAACTCCTTGCCCCAGATAGGCTGCGGACTTGCCATCCACGTGCCGACCCATTGTGTTGGACGAGCCGAAGAGGGCGAAGGACCGGTAAGACCGATGGCGAGGGCAATTGCTGCTGCCAACGACATGGCATTGCGCTGGCGGCACGAGCGAAGTTCAACCGACATTGCTGTGCACTCCCTGATGGTGAAGGACGAGAAAAGGAGGAGCCAAGCGGCGCTCGATCCCCACGGCGATGAGTGCGAGGACGATGGCGACGATGGGAAATGCCGCCGCGACGAGCGGCACGATAGATAGGCCAAGGCCATGCTGGATCACCATACCACCCGCCCAGGCACCGATGGCGTTGCCCAAGTTGAAAGCAGCGATGTTGAAGCTTGACGCAAGGTTCTGGCCGGCGCCCTGCGCTTCCGAGAGCACCCAGATTTGCAGGGGCGCCACCGTGGCAAACCCGGCCGCGCCGAGCAGTCCCGTGAAGAGGACGGCGATTGGCGACGACCGCATCGCGGGTGCCATTAGCGCCAGCACCACCGCCAGCGTGGCGAGCGTGCCGAACACTGCAGCAAGCACGCTGCGATCTGCCAGCCTTCCGCCCACGACATTCCCGATTACGAGGCCGCCCCCGAAGACGATAAGTATCGGCGACACTGCCACCGCATTGAACTTGCCGACCTGCGTCAGCATCGGGGCGATATAGGTGAAGACGGTGAACACGCCAGCATAGCCGAGAACGGTCGTGGCCAGCCCAAGCAGCACGGGTGCCCGCCCGATCGCCGCCAGATCGGCGCGCCAGTCTCCTGCCTCTGCCGGGCGTTCGTCCCGGGGGACGAGTAAAGCGATTACGAGCAAGGCAATCAGCCCGATCTGCGTTACCGCCCAGAATGTCGCGCGCCAGCTCAGATGCTGCCCGATCCAGGTGCCGAGCGGCACGCCGAGGACATTAGCAAGAGCGAGGCCAGTGAACATCATCGCGATCGCGGAAGCCTTGCGGTCCTTGGATACAAGGCCCGTCGCAACCACCGATCCGACGCCGAAGAACGTCCCGTGCGCAAGCGCGGTCAGCACCCGCGCTGCCATCAAAGTACGATAGCCCGGTGCCAGCGCACATGCCGCGTTGCCGATGACGAAGATCGCCATGAGTGCCAGCAGCACCGTCTTGCGGGGCCAGCGCGCCGTCAGCACCGTCAGCATCGGTGCACCGACGACGACGCCCATCGCGTAGCCGGAGATGAGCAGTCCCGCAGCGGCGACCGACACCTGCAGATCGGTGCCGACTTCGAGCAGCAGACCCATGATGACAAACTCGGTGACGCCGATCCCGAAGGCGCCGGCAGTCAACGCGTAAAGAGCCAGCGGCATGAACTATCCCTTGATGGCAATGACAGGTCGCAGATAGACATCCGGACCATCGCGCCATAGACTGCCGCGAAGAACATCATTTGTGAATTGAACGACCAATGGGACGCAGCAGAGTCAATCGCTCAGGTGATATGGAGATGTTCGAGCGGGTCGTCGAACATGGCGGCTTCTCGGCGGCGGCGCGCGCGTCGCGCATGACGCCCTCCGCGGTGAGCAAGCTCATTGCCCGCCTTGAGGATCGCTTGGGCAGCCGCCTCGTCAACCGTTCGACCCGCGCCTTCCAGCTCACGCCGGAAGGATGCGTTTTCTACGAGCGCGTCACGCGCATTCTTGCGGATATGGAAGATGCCGAGCGCGGCGCCGGTGAAGGCGAGCGGCCGGTTGGACGCGTACGCCTCAACACCAGTGCTTCCTACGCCACGCATGTCCTTTCCGGCGTACTCCCCGACTTTCTGGACCGGTATCCTGACGTCACGATCGACCTCGTTCAGACAGACCTAGTAGTGGACTTGCTCGCCGAGCGGACCGATGTCGCCGTGCGGGCAGGACCATTGAAGAGCTCGAGCCTCGTCGCCCGCAAGCTTGGTGATACGGCCATGTTGATCGTGGCGTCGCCCTCCTATCTTGATCGCTACGGCAAGCCGAAGACCGCCGATGACCTCGAAAGCCATCGATGCCTGGGTTTTGGTTATGCGCGATACGTGGAAGGCTGGCCGCTCAGCCTTGAGGGTCGGGTGGTCGTCGTTCCCGTGTCAAGTCGCGTGCAGGCCAGCGATGGCGAGTGCCTGCGCCGCTTGGCCTTGGGAGGAAGCGGCCTCGTTCGGGTGGCGGCATTCACGGTGCGAGACGACTTCGCGGCAGGCAGGCTTGTGCCTGTGCTCGAACATCTCAACCCTGGCGATCGGGAAGCCTTCCACGCCATCCATGTCGGACAGGGCGGGCCGCTACCCTCGCGCGTGCGGGCCTTGCTCGACTTTCTTGCGGAGCATGGGCGCGTTGAAGATGGAATTTGACGCATGGCATTCTTGGTTCTGAATCGCTGCCGAGTTTCGAGAAAAGTTTCTGCTTCCCGTTATTCGATCCCTTTCCGGACGGGCGGCCCCTTCGCGCAATGTCGACTTTCGCCACCCGTTTCTTTCGGGAACAACGTAGCACGGTGCACGCGCTAAGTCGTCATCAGCACCCGCATGAACGAACGACCGCTTTTAGGTATGTCGGCGGCAGTCCTCAATGTCCGCGATTGGTGCGAGAAGCCGAACGGCCGCTTTCAACTCATTTTGCAGGGTTAGGTTCTGCTGCTAGGTTCGCTAACTCATCGGCCCCTTGGGGCCTGCGGCGTCGGGTAAGGGGTTGACCATGTATAGGATTGTGTTGCGCCTTGTTGCGACGGCGGCAATCGTTATACCACATTCGGCGGCGATTTCGGCTGAGCCGGCAGCGGTTGTGACTGCCTCAGCGGAAGACGCGCGCCTCACCGCGTTCCTCGATGCCGAGTTCGCTAACGACCTAAAGCTCCGGCCGCAGCTCGCGACGCGTCTTGGATTGAAGGACGGCGAGGATCGGCTCGACGACATCAGCGATGCAGCGCAACTTCAGCGACTCGAAATGCGGCGCGCGAGCGTCGCCCGGATTAAGGCCGCATTCGATCGCGGCAAGCTGTCGCCGAGAGGCCAGACCAACTTCGATGTCTGGATCACCGAGCTTCACCGCATGGAGGTTCAATACAGATATCGCCGCTATCAACCGCCGTTCTATTCCTTTCTCTATTCGGTGCACTCGCAACTGCCCGATTTCCTGATCAACACGCACACCGTGGCCAATGCTGCGGACATGCGCGCTTACAACGCTCGTTTGCGAGCGATCCCCGCCGTGCTCGATACCGCCATCGCGCAGACCAAGCTGTCGGACGCCGCCGGCATTCACGCGCCCAAGTTCGAGATCGAGCGGGTCATCGACGGCGCGAACGTCATCACGACTGGCGCGCCATTCGATGCGGGCAAGGACTCGCCTTTATGGGCAGACGCCAAGGCGAAGGTAGGCAAGTTGCAAGCCGCGGGCAAGCTCACGCCTGCCGAGGTTGATACGCTACTTGCCGATACACGCGCATCGCTGGTGGCGATGAAGCCGGGTTATGAGCGCGTCGTCGCCTGGGCGAGGAGCGAGCTACCGACAGCGCCGAGTGGCCGGGTAGGCGCGATCTCGCTGCCTAACGGCGCGGCGTGGTATGCGGCGGCACTTGGTATCAATACCACGCTCCCCCTTTCGGCAAAGCAAATCCACCAGATCGGCCTCGACGAGCTCAAGCGGATCGAGCGTGAGCAGGACGCACTCGCAAAATCGGCTGGCTTCGCTGACCATGAAGCCTTCTATGCGGACCGCGCCAAGCGCTTTCCTGCACAGCCCTGGACAGATGCGCTGCGTCAGGAATATCTGACCCGCGCGAACGCAATCGTCGCGCATAACCGCTCTCTGCTGCCGGCGCGTTTCAACACGCTGCCGCAATATCGCGCAGAGGTCATTCGCGAGCCCTCGTTCAGCGAGGTCGCAGGCGGCGCCGCGCACGCCGCTCCACCAAGCCCCGATGGCGTTCGCCCGGGCCGGGTCTATGTTCATCTTCAGGGCAAGACGCCCGACCCAGCCCTGCTCACCGATCTGATGTGTCATGAGGGCATTCCTGGCCACGTAATGGCAGGTGACGTCCAGGTGCGGCAGACGGGAACGCCGAGATTCCGCCTCGCCGGTGGCTATGTCGCGTTCAACGAGGGCTGGGCGCTCTATGCCGAGCAGCTGTGCAAGGAGATCGGCGCCTATTCCGACGTCGCCGATGACTTTATGCACCTCGACCAGGAGCATTTTCGCGCTGCCCGGCTGGTTGTCGATACCGGAATTCACGCGCTCGGCTGGACCGAGCAGCAGGCTATCGATTTCATGATGAACACTGGCCGCCTGTCCCCTGATCAGGCGCGGTCGGAGGTGCGACGCTACATCACGTTGCCAGGCCAAGCGACCGGCTACAAGATTGGCATGCTCAAGATCATGGAGCTGCGCCACAAGGCCGAAACCGTGCTAGGGTCGAAGTTCGACGTCAAGGCCTTCGACGACCTGATCATCAGCGACGGCTCGCAGCCGCTACCGGTCTTGGAAGGACGAGTGAACGACTGGATTGCCAACGGGAAACGAGCTGGCCAATAAACTGCGCTGTTCCCTTCCCGGAGCAGACGATCGGGTAACGGGACGGGCTTGAGCGCCTGGATTTGGGCGCGGTGCCGTCGCCATTTGAGCGAAGCACTACCGCCGTCCGATTGAACGGAGCTGAATGACGCAGCCCAATATCGTCTACATCATCGCGATGTGGCATGTTCCCCTCGTCATCGCGATCATGTGCCACGAAGTCGCGCATGGCGCGGATGTTTGGTGATCACACGGCCGATCGTCTGGGGCGACTGACACTCAATCCGCTGCGCAACGTTACGACCGCGACCGTCGTCAAGGATCACTCGATCCTGCCGATCAGCGATCATCAAGCGCGTCCTGACCATCATGCTCGCATCGGAATATTGAGCATGGGCCGAAATCCACGCCGCTGCCGCCATCGAGCTGCAAAGCAACACTGGCTCGAAAACGATGGTCGTTTCTCTCACCGCCAAACCTTTTTTGCGCAAGTAGGCAGATGCTGTGGGGTAGACCGGTAATGGCCCGTTCAAACCCCAATTCCGGCAATGATTTTGATCCGCCGCGCTTGCGAACACACCTCACACTGGCACAGTTTCGGGAGATCGAGGCGGTGCTGCGGGCGCGCGGCTAATAGTGAAATGATTGCTTGGTCTGAGACGATCATGACGCCGA
>JBDSKT010000008.1:0-4833 GCA_039916765.1 Sphingomonas sp. | reverse complement strand
GGGCAGGAAATCGTCTTCACAGGCTATGCGCGCGGCGATTTATATAACGCCAACGACACGCTGGCGACGACGGTGGCGAGCTATCGCGGCGACGAAGGGTTCCACACACGCGCGATCGGCGCGCTTGCGGTCGATATCAAATGGCCGTTCGTCGGCACGTTGTTCGGCGGCACGCAGCGGCTCACGCCGCGCTTCCAGATCGTTGCCGCGCCGCAGACCGCAAATCTGCTGGTGCCCAACGAGGATGCGCGTTCGGTCGATCTGGAAGATTCGAACCTGTTCGCGCTCAATCGCTTCCCGGGCTACGATCGGTTCGAGGATTCGACGCGCTTCACATACGGCGTCGATTGGAACCTCGAGCTACCAAACCTGACGATCAACGCGACGGTGGGCCAAAGCTACCGCCTTAATTCACGGCCTGTTTTATTTCCCGACGGCACCGGCCTGTCGGAGCGCGTGTCCGACATCGTCGGTCGGACGGAGATCCGCTACAAGGACTTCGTTTCGATCACCCACCGCTACCGGCTCGATAAAGACGGTTTTGCGGTGCGCCGCAACGAATTCGACGCCACGATCGGCTCGCGAAGCACGTATGTGTTGCTCGGCTATCTCCGGTTGAACCGCAACATCGACCCGACACTCGAGGATTTGCGCGACCGCGAAGAGCTGCGCCTTGGTGCGCGGGTCCAATTTGCCAAGTTCTGGTCCGTATTCGGCTCCACGGTGATCGATCTGACCGATCGCAACGAAGACCCATTGTCGATCGCCGATGGTTTCGATCCGGTTCGTCACCGTGTGGGCGTTCAGTATGAGGACGATTGCCTTCGACTGGGCGCGACGTGGAAGCGCACCTATCAGGATACGGGGGATGCGCGCTCGGGCAACAGCTACCTGTTGACGCTGGCTTTCAAGAATCTTGGCCGCTAAGCCGCGGTTCATGCAATGATTGGCATGGAACGATGCCGGTGCGCTGTTCGCGCGGGGATGGGATGACAAAACACGTGATGCATTGGTTGACCAACGCGCGTACGCTGCTGGCGGGCGGCGCGGCGATTGCCGCGATGACGATGACGGCCGGTCTTTCGGCGCAGACGGCTGAAGAAGAGTCTGTACCGCAGGTCGGGCTCGACATTCCCGCCAACTCCCAGATCTTCGGCAAGTTCGACCCCAACATCCGCAAGGCGACGGCGATCGTCAATGATGTGGTGATCACCGGTACGGATGTCGATCAGCGCGCCGCGCTCAGTGTGCCGATCGATCAGTGGTCTAAGCTCAACGAACAGGAAATGCGCCAGCTCCGCTTTCAGGTGCTGCGGCAATTGATCGACGAGACGCTGGAAATCCAGCACGCCAAGTCAAACGACATCACCGTCACCGCCACTGAAATGAATCAGGGGTTCGACCGGGTGGCGAACAACTTCAGCAAGTCCCCGGCCGAACTGCGGACTTATCTGCGCACGGTCGGGTCGTCGGAACGGTCGCTACGGCGCCAGCTCGAGGGAGAATTGGCGTGGAGCCGGTTCCTTCGTCGCCGCGTCGACCCCTTCGTCAACGTTGGCGATGAAGAGGTGCAGAGCGTTCTCGACACGATGAAAAGCACCAAGGGAAGCGAGGAGTTTCACCTCAAGGAAATATATCTTTCCGCTGGCCCCGATCGCGCCCAACAAGTTGCCGCGCAGGAACGCCAGATGGTGCAGGCGATTCAGAAGGGTGAAAAGCCGTTTGAATATTACGCCCAATTCTCCGAGGCGACGACCCGCACCACGCAAGGCGACCTCGGCTGGCTGAGCGACGCGCAGCTCGCTCAGTTGCCGGACAGTCTGTCCAGTGCCGCGCGGTCGATGAATGCGGGGCAGATCGCTGGGCCGGTCGAAGTCCCGGGCGGTTTTTCAATTCTATACATGGTCGACAAGCGCAAGGTGCTTGAGGCCGATCCGCGTGATTCGAAGCTGACGCTCAAGCAAATCAGCGTGAAGTTCGCCTCCGGTCTGACCGAGGCGGACGCCAAGGCGCGGTTGCAGGAATTCGCCGACAAGACGAGCGCGATCAAGGGTTGCGGAGACGTCGCGCGCGTGGCCAACGCGATGGGCGCGGACGTGGTCGACAACGCGGCGGTGACGGTGCGCGACCTGCCGCCGCAGCTTCAGAAAATCATGCTCGAAATGCAGATTGGCCAGTCCACGCCGCCCTTCGGCTCGGTCGAACAAGGGATTCGCTCGCTGGTGCTGTGCGGCCGTGATGCGCCCCCGGGCGGCAATTTGCCGACGGCGGCACAGATTCAGAACCAGATGGAGCAGCGGCGGGTCAATTTGCGTGCCCAGCAGATGCTCCGGGATCTGCGGCGCGATGCCGTGATCGAGTATCGTTAGGGACAGCCGATGATCGCGCCGCTCGCCGTATCGATGGGCGACCCCGCCGGGATCGGGCCGGAGATCATTGCGAAAGCGTGGGCTTTGCGTGAGGCCGAAGGCTTGGCGCCCTTTTTCGCGATCGGTGATGTCCGCGCGATTACCGCGGTGTGGGATGGACCCGTTGTCGAAATAGATGGTCCGGATCGCGCGGCCGGTGCCTTCGCGACGGCGCTTCCCGTGGTGAGTGTCGTCGATGGCGGCACGATTGTCCCCGGAAAGCCCGACGTTGATGGCGCGCGCTGCGCGCTCAATGCGCTTGAGCTGGCGTCGGGTCTCGCCCGGTCGGTTTCGGTGGGTGGCCTGGTGACGGGTCCGGTTTCGAAGGCGCAGCTCTACGGAATCGGCTTCACCTATCCTGGACAGACCGAATTCGTGGCGGAACGCTGTGGAGTCGCGCGAGAGAATGCGGTGATGATGCTCGCCGGGCCGAGTCTGCGCGTCGTGCCCGCCACGACGCACGTGCCGCTTGCCGGCGTATCCGCTTTGTTGTCGATCGAGCTACTCGTCGCCAAGGGGCGGGCAACGGCGCGTGGCCTGGACAGGAATCTCGGCATCCTGGCGCCGCGCATCGCCTTTGCCGGCTTCAATCCTCATGCCGGCGAACAGGGCGCGATCGGCCGCGAGGAAATCGACGTGATCATTCCTGCCATCGCACAGCTTTGCGAGGAGGGGATCGATGCCACCGGGCCTTTCGCCGCCGACACCATGTTCCACGAGCGTGCGCGGTCTCGCTATGACGCGGCGATCTGCTGCTACCACGACCAAGCACTGATCCCGCTGAAAACGCTGTATTTTGACGAAGGTGTCAATTTCACGCTCGGCCTGCCGATCGTGCGCACGTCGCCGGACCATGGCACCGCGTTCGGCATGGCTGGCACGGGTCAGGCCAACCCTGGCGCGATGATTGCGGCCATCAGGATGGCGGCGGAGGCTGCGGAGCGGCGGAGCGCGAGCGATCTGTGAAACCGGCGTTGCCGCCATTGCGCGAGGTGATCGCGCGCCACGGCCTCGCCGCGAGCAAGGCGCTGGGCCAGAATTTCCTGCTCGATGCGCAGCTGCTGGCGCGGATCGCCGCGATCCCCGGCGATCTCACCGATATCGACGTGCTCGAGATCGGCCCAGGACCCGGCGGATTGACCCGCGCGCTGCTGGCCGCGGGCGCGCGCGTCACCGCGATCGAGCGCGACCGGCGGTGCATTCCCGCGCTCGGTGAGCTGGCTGCGGCCTATCCGGGCAAGCTGCGGATCATCGAGGATGACGCACTCGCCGTCGATGCGCTCGCTCTTTTCGACGGCAAGCCGGATATCGCCGCAAACCTGCCCTACAATATCGGCACCGCGCTGCTGGTGCGGTGGCTGTCGGCGGATTGGCAGCCGTGGTGGCAAAGCCTGACGCTCATGTTCCAGCGCGAGGTCGCCGATCGCATCGTCGCGAAAACCGGCGACGATGCGTATGGTCGGCTCGCGGTGCTGGCGCAGTGGCGCAGCTCTGCGCGGCTGGCCATGCCGGTTCACCGCTCCGCCTTCACCCCTCCGCCCAAGGTGATGTCGGCGGTCGTCCATATCGTACCCGGCGCTCAACCGGACGGCGCCAGGCTGGCGACGCTCGAACGGCTGACCGGCGCGGCATTCGGTCAGCGCCGCAAGATGTTGCGGCAGAGCCTGAAATCCATACCCGGCGCGCTCGATGCCCTGGCGACGATCGGCATCGATGCGACCCGGCGTGCCGAAACGGTCAGCGTCGATGAATTCGTCGCGCTGGCCCGGACGCTCGGCTGAGCTATTCCTTGGCGGGCATCTTCGCCAGCGCCGGCTCGGCGGACGCTGTCGCGAGCGGCGGTCCCTTGGTGATCGTCGCCGCCAGCGTGACCCCGTCGGGACACGCCGCCGTCTTGCCGCACAGCGACCGGATCTTGGTGAGATTGTCCTTGGCGCGCGCCACCGCACCCTTGGCGACATACGCTTCGCCCTGTCCCTTGAGCGCGACGAGGTCATCCGGTTCGAGCAGCAGCGCCTCGCGGTAAAGGCGGATCGCCTTGCCGGGCAATCCAGTCGTCTGAGCGACCTGCCCGAGTGTGACGAACGCGTCGCGGTTGCGTGGATCGATCGCCAGCGCGGTTTCCAGCGCATCGGTCGCCGCATCGAAATTGCCCGCCGCCTGCGCCGCCCGGCCCTTGGCGAGCAGCGCCATCGAGCGCGGATCGATCTGCGTCGCGGCCGGCTGGCTGTGGAGCGAGGCCGATACCGTCATCAGCGAGAGCGCGGCGGCGACGGCGACGGTCGAATAACGCATGATCAGCTCCAGTCTCGGCACGTGGCGACGGCTAGCATGACCGGACAAGCCGCGCGACAAAAAAGCCGTCGGTGGCGTCGTGCAGCGGCGTCAGCCGGCGCCCCGGACCGCGCGAGCGCCCGAACGCAAT
>JBDSKT010000007.1:0-4770 GCA_039916765.1 Sphingomonas sp. | reverse complement strand
CGATCGCGGCGCGCGCGCAGATGTCGGCGATCGCGCGGCTGGCGAGCCGGGCGCGTGATGCGCTGCCCGGCGTGGCGGTGAGCGCGGCGGCGGACAGCATCGTGCCGGCGGGGCGCGGCCTGGCGCGGCGGCTGGCGCGCGACGCGTAGCTGCGCTGGATCGGGAGCTTGTGGCGGTGAGCGGCGCGAGCGGGGCGAGCGCCGAAGGCGGGAACCGGCGCGGGGTGGCGTCGCGCAGCATTGCTCTACAGTCTCGATGGCGGGGGGCGATGGAACTCCGCCGGATCGACGGCGGCGCCGGCGGTGATCGGCACGCTGGTCCGGGCGCCGGTCCCGGGTCCGGCAACGATCGCCGATCGCAACGCGACGATCGAGGTACTGTTGGCGCATGACGAGATGATATTGACGGGTGCGGATGCCTCCGCGCTCGATCGCGGGACAAATCTGGCGTTGATCGGCGACGAATTGGTCCAATTCGGTGCGGCCGAGCAAATCGCACCGGCGCGGTGGCGGCTCTCCACGCTGTGGCGCGGGCGGCGCGGCACCGAAGCGGCGATCGGCACGCAGGCGAACGGCGACCGGTTCGTGTTGATCGAGCGCGACGCGCTGTGCGGCATCGACCTTCCGGCGGCGTGCATCGGAACGAACGTACGCGTGATGGCATCGGGAATCGGCGACGTGGGTGGGCCATTGGAGATCGCAGCCGAGATATCTGGCGCGTCGGTCGTGCCGCCGGCTCCCGTCGCGGTGCGCATGGCCGAGAATGCGGACGGGGACGCGGCAGTGACCTGGGTGCGGCGCAGCCGGCTGGGTTGGGCCTGGTCGGACGGAACCGATGCGCCGCTGGGCGAGGAGCGCGAGCGCTATCGTATCACGATCGCACCGACGGGCGCGGCGCCACGGCTCGTCGATACCGACGGACCGGCGGCGACCATCACCGCGGCGGAGCGCGTGCTCGGCCCGGTCGCGGTGACCGTCCGGCAGGTCGGCACCAGCGGCGAATCGGCCGCGACGCAGATCCGTGTCGGGTGAAATCGGGGGAAATGAGATGAGTGACGAATATACCGCACGATACGGCCTGCCGTTGCTGCGGGCGGGACAGGCTCAAAAAGAGATGTCGCACAACGAAGCGCTGACGCTGCTCGATGTGCTGGTTCAGGGGTCGGTTGAGGCGGTGGGATTGGACATACCGCCGGAGGAGCCGGGGCTGGGCCAATGCTGGGCCGTCGGCGGTACACCGACGGGCGTTTGGAGCGGCCATCGACACGCGGTGGCCGCCTGGACCGACGGGGGATGGCGGTTTGCGCCCGCGACCGAAGGGATGACGGTGTGGAGCATCGACGACGGCGCATATGCGCGAGTCTCGGATGGCGGCTGGCATATTGGCGAGCTGTGCGGGACGGTCGTTAGGATCGACGGTGATCCCGTCATCGGGCCGAGACAATCGCCGATCGCCGATCCCGCGGGCGGCGCGACGATGGACAGCGAAGCACGTTCGGCGATCGCCGCCATCCTCACTGCGATGCGTGCGCATGGACTTATCGGCTCCTGATAAAACGGGCCGATTCTGTTGCTGATGAGCAACAGGCTCCTAAATTTGTGCGCTTGCGTGGAAACCAACCATTGGGTAGTGAGTTTGCGCTGTCCGAGTGACACTGAAGAAAGGGGAATTTTATGCGGAAGCTTGCGGTTGCGTTGGCGCTTGCCTCTACCGCTCTCGCCACACCCGCCCTGGCCCGCGACAAGTCGTGGTATGTGGGCGCCGATGGCGGTGCGATGATTGTTGAAGATATCAAGTATGACGTCGGTTCGGCGCCTAAGGCCGCATCGGTCGATCACCATTATGGGTATGATATCGACGGTAATATTGGGTATGATTTCGGGGCGTTCCGAGTTGAGGCGGAAGTCGCCTACAAAAGCGCGACTGTGAATGGATACACCACGACCGGTGTGACCACTCCGGCCCGCTTAACTTCGGGCGCTGCGTATACCAATCAGCCCGCTGGTATTTATGGTTATGCTGGCGGCCGCTCGTCGGCGCTGAGCTTCATGATCAATGGGTTGCTCGACTTCGGCGATGAAGACGACATCCAGGGCTTCATTGGCGGCGGCGTTGGCGCGGCGCGGGTGAAGGAGCAGATTGGGCTTACCCGTTTCGGTAACTTCATCGGTGATTCGGACACGGTGTTTGCCTATCAGGCTATCGCTGGTGTTCGCGCTCCGCTGACCGATCATATCGATGCGACATTGAAGTACCGCTTCTTCAACGCCGATAAGCTCAAGCTTGTCGATGTGGCAGGGCGTAGTTTCAACGGCCGGATGCGCACGCACAGCCTTTTGGGCGGCGTGACGTATAACTTCGGCGAGCCGGCGGCACCTCCGCCTCCTCCGCCTCCTCCACCGCCTCCGCCTCCTCCCCCGCCGCCACCTCCGCCGCCTCCGCCGCCGGTCGTGTGCTCGCCTGGTCCGTTCATCGTGTTCTTCGATTGGGACAAGTCGGATATCACGCCGGAAGCGGCGTCGATCCTCGACAACGCTGTCGCGCAGTACCAGAATTGCGGGAACGCGCAGGTCATGCTGGCAGGCTTCACCGATCGTTCGGGTACGCCGAAGTACAATGTCGGTCTCTCGCAGCGTCGTGCAGACGCGGTGAAGGCTTACATGTCGGCACACTCGATTCCCGATGGCGTGATGACGACGCAGGCGTTCGGCGAAGATCCGAGCAAGCTGCGGGTGCAGACCGCCGACGGTGTTCGCGAAGTGCAGAACCGTCGCGTGGAAATCACCTACGGTCCGGGTTCGGGCAACTAAACCCAATCCATTTCGGATTGAATTGGGGAGATCGGCCTGGCCGGTCTCCCTTTTTCGTGGGTGTTGCACAGGGATCGCTCTTCGGGTCGGGCACCCCGATCCGATCTGGCGTGGCAATTATCGTGTGCCGGGCTAAGAGGCGGACCTGCATTTGCCGACCGCGGCTGGTTCGGCACGGGATCAAGGTGGTATCATGCGCATCACGATGATCGGCTCGGGCTATGTCGGCCTGGTTTCCGGGGCATGCTTTTCCGATTTTGGGCATGACGTCATTTGCGTCGATAAGGACGACGGCAAGATCGCCGCGCTCGAGGCCGGGCGGATGCCCATCTTTGAGCCGGGGCTCGACAAACTCGTCGCGGCAAATGTCGCGGCGGGACGGCTCACCTTCACCACCGATCTCAAAACGGCTGTCCGCGGCGCGGATGCGATCTTTATCGCTGTCGGCACTCCATCGCGGCGAGGCGACGGTCACGCCGATCTGAGTTACGTATTCGATGCGACCAAGGAAATTGGCGAGGCGATCGACGGTCCCGTCGTCGTGGTGACCAAATCGACCGTGCCGGTTGGCACGGGCGACAAGGTCGAAGCGATCCTTACGGAAACGGTGTCGCGCGATATTCCTGTCGCCGTCGTTTCGAACCCCGAATTCCTCCGCGAGGGCGCGGCGATCAGCGATTTCAAACGCCCCGACCGGATCGTCATCGGTACGGACGACGCGCGCGCGCAAGGCGTGATGCGCGAGATCTACCGCCCGCTTTACCTGGGCGAGAGCCCGATCCTGTTTACCGGCCGACGTACCGCCGAACTGATCAAATATGCCGCGAATGCTTTCCTCGCGACCAAAATCACCTTCATCAACGAAATCGCCGATTTGTGCGAGGCGGTCGGCGCCGATGTGCAGGACGTGTCGCGCGGCATCGGGCTCGACAACCGGATCGGCGCGAAATTTCTACACGCTGGGCCAGGCTATGGTGGCTCGTGCTTTCCCAAGGACACGCTGGCGCTGCTGAAGACCGCGGAAGACTTTGAATCGCCCGTGCGGATCGTGGAGGCCGTGGTACAGGTCAACGACAGCCGCAAGCGCGCAATGGGGCGCAAGATCATCAACGCGCTTGGCGGCGCCAATGGCAGCGCGGCCATCGACAACATACGCGGCAAGACGGTCGCGTTGCTCGGTCTGACTTTCAAGCCCAATACCGACGACATGCGTGACGCGCCCAGTCTCTCGATCGTGCAGAGCTTGCTTGACGCGGGCATCAACGTCCGCGCGCACGATCCGGAGGGGATGGAAATTGCGAAGGGTCTCATCCCCGATATAGCCTATTGCCGTGACGCCTATGAGGCGGCTTCCGGTGCGGATGCGATCGCGATCGTGACCGAGTGGGACATTTACCGGGCGCTGGATCTCAAGCGCATGGCAGCCGTGATGGCGGCACCGGTGATGGTTGATCTGCGCAACGTCTATCCGCCCGCGGAAGCGCAGCGTGCCGGGTTCACCTATTCATCGATCGGACGCTGAGGGTACGGCTGCAGCCGGCTATTTAGTGAACATAGAATCGCTGGCTTCTTCGCCAGTGGCGCTGATCAAATGTGCCACGCCCCCAAACACGCGCTTGCAAACGTCGCCATGATTGAGGCCCCAATCGGCGGCGGCGAGCACAAGGATTGCGATGAAGAGCGCTTTCACTCCGCAATCATAGCGTCGAAAGCGTTAACGACGCGTCACCGGGCGGAGCGCGGCCGTGCAGTGCCGCGGCCAGCCATGGCGGTACGATCGCGTTGCCCAAAGCCTCGATCCGGCGCAGTTCCACCATGAGCCCCAGCTTGGGATACACCGCGCGCGTGCGGCTGCTTTCCTCGCTCAGCGGCGTCACGACCAGGCGTCGGTTGATCTTGGCGCGGTGGTGCATTCGCGCGGTATTTTCCTGGCCGACGTAACAACCCTTGGCGAAGCTGA
>JBDSKT010000006.1:0-13011 GCA_039916765.1 Sphingomonas sp. | reverse complement strand
GGTGGCGGTGAACGGATCCCAGCCCTCGGTCGCGTCACGCGACGCGTCGGCGGGGTGGAAATGCTTCGGCTCGCTCGCCTGGGGCGAGAAATGGCTCGGCCGCCCGCCGACGCGATCCTTGATGTCGGCCGGCGCAAAGCCGACCGGCTGGATCGCGAACGCCGCCTGCAGCGCCTGCGCTACACCCTCGTTGCGCGTGGTAAAACCGACGACGAAATCAGACATAATCGTCGTCGCCTCCGCCGCCGCCGAGCATGATCGTGCCGTCCTTGGCGAGGTTGCGGGCGATCTGGATCATGACCTTCTGCGCCTCGAGTACTTCGCTCAGCTTCATCGGGCCGCGCGCTTCCATCTCGTCGCGGATGCCGTCGGCCGCGCGGCTCGACATGCAGCCGAGGAAACGACCACGGATGCTCTCGTCCACGCCCTTGAGCGAGCGGACCAGGATATCGCTGTCGACATTGCGGATGAGCGTGCCGAGATTCTTGTCGTCCATGTCGAGCAAATTGTCGAAGACGAACATAGCCTCCTCGATCGCCTTGGCCGTCTCGCGGTCGATCTTGAACAATTTGGGCATGACGCGCTGCTCGGTCGATTTGCGCGCGCCCGAAAGAATCTTGGCCGCCTCACGCGTGCCGCCCATCTTCACGCCGGCCGACTGTTGCGGTTTGTTGACGCGTTTGGCGAGTACGACCTTCAGCGTTTCGACAGCCTCAGGCGTCACCGGGCCCAGCCGGGCGATGCGGTGAAGAATGTCCGGCTGCGCGCTATCGGGCAGCAATTCGAGCACTTGCGCCGCGATCCCGGGATCGAGGTTGGCGATCATCACCGCGGCGATCTGCGGGTGCTCCTTCTCGATCAACGAGGCAATCTCGGTCGCGTCGAGCCAGTCGAGCAGTTCGATCTGACAGGCGTCCTCCGCCGGCACGATTCGCGAGAGCACGCTCTCCGCTTTTTCCTGACCGAGCGCGCGGGTCATCACCGCTTCGATCTGCGGACGCGGGTCGAACGATACGCCGGTGCGTTCGCGCGCCTTGCCGACGAAATCATCGAGCACGAACTCGACCTCGCTTTCGCTCACGTCGGCGACGGCGAACATGGCCTTGCCAAGCTGACGGACTTCCTCAGGGTCGAGTTTCTGGAGAATGGCCGCGGCTTCTTCCTCGCCCACGAGCATCATCAGAACGGCGGCGCGCTCGACGCCGGTATAGTTGCGGAACGGGGCGCTCATTTCGTATCGGCCTTGATCATGTCGCGGACGGCGAGCGCGGCGCGTGCCGGGTTGTCGCGGGTGAAACCACGCACGGCTCCGATCCGGTCGTCATAATTGCGTGCCCCCGCCAGCGTATCGATCCCCACCGGCGGAGCGCCCGCCACCGCGCCACCCAGCTCGCGGGAAAGCGCCAGGCGCTGCCCGGCATCGTCGCGCTTCTTCATCAGCGCCTTCGAAAGCGGGCGAACACCCAGCAGCAGCACCAGCAGCGCGATGGCGATCGCGGTCACATTGCGCAGGATGATCGGCAGCCAGGCATTGTCGTACCACGCCGGACCGTCCTTCAGCGTCGCATCGGCGCCGGCGAACTTGCGGCTGATCACCGTCACCTGATCGCTGCGCGACTGGTCGTAACCGACCGCCGACTGGACGAGCTGGGTGATCTGCTGGATCTCGACCGGCGAGCGCGGCTTCGACCCTTCCACATCGCGCAGCAGCACCGCGACCGACAGGCGCTTGACGCTGCCCGGCGCGTTGCGCGTCACCGACACTTCCTTGCCAAGATCATAGGCGCGGCTGAACTGGTCGCTCTGTTTCATCGCATCGGTCACCGCCCCGGCGACCGCGGCAACCGCGCCGGCGGTCGTGCCGGGAGTGCCGGGAGTGGCGGGCTTGCCCGAGACGCCCGTCGCCGCCTGCGGCTGCTGCACGGTCGAGGCGGGCGGTGGCGTGTTGGACAGCGCGCCCGGAATGCCGCCGGGCGCACCCGACTGGCCATCCTTCTGATTGCCGGTCCAATTACCCTGCTCGGCGCGGAGCGCGCCCTGTTTGTCGTAGCTTTCACGCGTCGCCTGCGTCTCGTCGAGATTGACGTCGGCCTGTACCTCAGTCGAAAAATTACCCGTGCCGACCAGCGGGGTGAGCAATTGGGTCAGTTGCTGGCGATATTTGTCCTCGATCTGCTTCTGGAAGGCGATGCGTGCGTCGCCTTCGGCACCCAGGCCGGACTGACCACCGGCGCGCGACAACAGGGCGCCCATCTGATCGACGATCGTCACGGCATCGGGTTTCATCCCCGGCACTGACGAGGCGACGAGATTGACGATCGACGACACCTGTGCGTCGGATAGCGAACGGCCGCCCTGCAGTTTCAGGATCACCGATGCCGACGGCGCGGCGTTGTCGCGAACGAACACGCTCGCTTCAGGTGTGGCGAGATGGACCCGCGCATCCGCGACGGCGTCGATCTCTTCGATCGACCGCGCAAGCTCGGTCTCGCGCGCCTGGCGCAGCCGCTCGCCTTCGACAGCGCGAGACACGCCCATCGGCAGCTGGTCGAGGATCGCGTATCCGCCCGGTGCCGCCTTGGGCAGGCCCTGGCCGGCGAGAAGGATGCGGGCGCGCGAATAATCGTCCTCGGCGACGGTCAGCGCGCCGGTGCCGCTGTCGATCCGCGCCTTGATGTTGCCCTGCTCAAGCGCGGCGGTGACCGCAGCCTTGTCGCTGTCGGGCAGATTGGCGAACAGCGTCTTTTGCGTCGGCGTCGAAAGCGACATCCACGCGAATGCGGCGGCGACGATCAAGCCGACCATCAGCACCATCGGCAGGCTGCGACGCACCGCAGGTTGCGCGAGCACATCCCCGACCTGACGCAGCGGGTTGGCGAAGCGCTCGGGCAATGCCGGCGCGGCGGTTTGGGTGAGGGCGTTGCTCATCGATTACACCGGCATGCTCATGATGTCCTTGTAGGCGGACAGGAGTTTGTTGCGGACCTGCATCGTCGCCTCGAAGCCGACCGAGGCCTCCTGGCGGGCGAGCATGACCTTGGCGATGTCGATCGTCTCACCGCGCTCGTAGGAGGCGGACAGGTCGGCGGCTTTTTGCTGGCCGGCGTTGACCGCGTTCAGCGCCTCGCTCATCGACTGGGCAAAGCTCGCGGGCTTCGCCGTACCGGCGGGCGCGGCGACGTTCGCGCTGTCGCTGACGCGGGCGAGCGCCTGGTTGCGTTCAAGGATCTGCGCGCGCAGCGCCATGACCCGGTCGACGCTCATCGCGCCGCCGCCCATTCCCCCGCCAATCCCCTCGATGCTCATGCCGAAATCCTCCGCTCAGCGGCGATGTCCTCGCCCTGCTCGCGCGCCTTGGCGAGCCGGTAGCGTAGCGTGCGTTCCGAAATACCGAGGCGGCGCGCGGTTTCGATCCGGCTGCCGCCGCACTGGCGAAGCGTCTCGCGGATCGCGGCGAACTCGCTCATCTGGACGATGTTGCCTAGCGTCGCCGGCTGGTCGTTGGCGGGGACCATCGTTGCCGATGGGCGGTCGAACACGATGTGCTCCGCGCAAATCGTGTCACCGCTGGCGAACAGCAGCGCGCGCTGGAGCACGTTCTCCAGCTCGCGGACGTTGCCCGGCCAGTCATGCGCCATCAGCGTGTCGATCGCGCCCTGGTCGGGCCACGGGACGGTGCCGCGGTTTTCCGAATGGCGCAGGATCAGGGTCGCGGCGAGCGCGGGGATGTCCTGGCGGCGCTCGGCGAGCGGGCGCGTGGTGAGCGGGAAGACCGAGAGGCGATAATAGAGGTCGGCGCGGAACCGACCGGCGGCGACTTCGCCCTGCAGATCGCGGTTGGCACAGGCGATGACGCGCACGTCGATCGGCTCGGCTGCTGTCGCGCCGATCGGGATGACCTCGCGCTCCTGGAGCACGCGGAGCAGTTTGGCCTGGAGCTGGATCGGCATCTCGGCGATTTCGTCGAGCAGCAGCGTGCCGCCGTGCGCGGCGCGGAAGAACCCCTCGCCCGCCGCATTGGCGCCGGTGAACGAGCCTTTTTGATGACCGAACAGGAGCGCCTCGAGCATCGTTTCGGGCAGCGCCGCGCAATTGATCGCGATGAACGGGCCGTCGCGCCGAGCCGACTTCATGTGGATCGCCCGCGCCAGCACTTCCTTGCCGGTGCCGGTCGGGCCGTTGATCAGCACGGTGATGTCGGCCTGCGCGACCCGTTCGGCCAGCGCGTACAGTGCCAGGCTCTCTGGATCGGCGGCGGTCGGCGCGCCAGGCTCGGCGGCGAGCGCCGTGACGAAGCCATGGCCCACCGCGGCATCGGCCGGGCCGAATGCGATGCGTGCCGGGTTGCCGTCGCGCGACGGAATGACATAGCGCGCGCCATCGGCGATCACGATCGTCCGAGCGGCGGCGGGTGGGGTCTCGCTTTCCGCGACGAGGAACATCGCGCCCGCATTGGGCTTGCCTTCGGCGAGCGTGTCGATCGCGAAGCCCTGCGCGCGCAAGCTGGAGACCAGCGCGTATTTCTGGCGGAGCACGGCAGCCGACGGAACGATGGATCGCATGGAATTCCCCCTTGATGCGAGGGGAATGCGGCAAAGACGGTAAACGACCGGTTAAGCACATTGCCGGTGGCGGCAAAATATTTCCGGGCGCCCGTCCGCGCACATGCCGGCGCGTAGGGGGAGCAGGCATGCTCAATGAAAATGCTTAAGTCTCCGGCCAGCCTGCCGTTCTCCCCTGTTGACGGCTCGGCCCTCCGCTTGGGGGCGGCGGGGATCGTCGAAGCAACACGGAGATACGACCATGACTGTTATCGGAACCAACATTGCTTCGCTGCGCGCGGGCAATGCCTCGACTGCGGCAAGCGGCATGATGCAGCAGGCCATGCAGCGCCTGTCGACCGGCTCGCGCATCAACTCGGCGAAGGACGACGCCGCCGGCATCGCGATCGCGTCGTCGATGACGTCCTCGATCCGCGGTATGAACCAGGGCATCCGCAACGCCAATGACGGCATGGCGATGGCCCAGACCGCCGACGGCGCGCTGAACGAAGTCACCAACATGCTGCAGCGCGTCCGCGAGCTGTCGGTACAGTCGGCTTCGGGCACGTACGGCACCACCGACCGCGCCAACCTGCAGACCGAAGTCACTGCGCTGACGGGGCAGATCACCAGCATCCTGACCAACGCAAACTTCAACAAGGTCAACCTGTTCGACGGCACCGCCGGCACGGCTGGCTCGGTGACGATCCAGACGGGCTCGTCCTCGGCTGATACCGTGGCGATCTCGTTCGCCAAGATCGATCTGTCGGCGGCGACCGGCGTGGACATCTCCACCTCGGCCGGCGCGACCGCCGCGCTGGGCAAGCTCGACACGGCGCTGACCACGGTCAACACCGCCCGCGCCGGTTTCGGTGCGGCGCAGAGCCAGCTGCAGTCGGTGGTCAACAACCTGCAGTCGAACGTCGAGAACCTGACCCAGGCGCGCAGCGGCATCCAGGATGCCGACTTCTCGGCTGAGACGGCCAACCTCGCCAAGTCGCAGATCCTGAGCCAGGCATCGACCGCGATGCTCGCCCAGGCGAACCAGAGCCAGCAGGGCGTTCTCTCGCTGCTCAAGTAAGGGCCGGCCAACGGCCCTGGCACCGCCCCCCCAAGGGTGTCGGGGCCGATCAGCTTTCCCGGCGACGGGAAGACGCCCAGGAACCCCGGCGACGACATGGTCGCCGGGGTTTTTGCGTCACCGCCCTGTCCGCTTCTCCGCGCGGATCTGGTCGAGCATTCTTGCTCGCCCAATTGCTGACACCGTTCGCCGGTCACTCGACAAACCCGCGCGCATTGGCGAGGGGCGCACCATGTCGCCCGCCTTCGCCCTAGTCCTTCCCGCCGCCGCCGGCTTCCTCGGCGGGACGATGAACGCGCTTGCCGGGGGTGGGACGTTCGCCACGCTGCCCGCGCTGATCGCGATCGGGCTGCCCGCCAACGCCGCCAACGCCACCTCCAACGTCGCGCTGTTGCCCGGCGCGGCGACCAGCGCCTGGGCGTTTCGCGACGAGCTCGGGCCGGTCGGCGGGGTCGATCATCGGTTGCTCGGGGTTATCACCTTTGCCGCCGCGCTCGGCGGGAGCGCACTGCTCCTCCTCACGCCGAGCCATGCGTTCGACCTCATTATCCCCTGGCTGCTGCTGTTCGCCTTCGCGGTGATGGCGTTCGGCAAGGCGGCCGCGGCGTGGCTGCACGCGCGCGTGACGATTGGGCGGCCGACCTTGCTCATCACGCAAGGATTGCTCGGCATCTATGGCGGTTATTTCGGCGGCGGGGTCGGGCTGATGACGACCGCGCTCTACGGCCTGCTCGCGCACATCGGCCCGCGCGCCCTGTTCGCGCCGCGCACGTTGATGTTGGCGGTCGCCAATGCAGCGGCGGCGATCGTGTTCGTCGCGACCGGGCTGGTGCGCTGGACGGCGTGTCTGCCGATGCTCGTCGGCGCGGTGATCGGCGGCTGGCTCGGCGCGAAGATCGGCAAGCGATTGTTCCCGGCGACGGTGCGCGGATGGACGCTGCTGGTCACCGGCGCGACGACGGCGGTGTTCTTCTGGCGCGCCTATGCATAACGACTGTCCTACAGCGCGTTTTTGAGCGATAAGCGCTGCCATGGCATCGAGCGGCCCTTCGCCTGACCAACGCATGGATCGCCCCGGTGCGACCGCGCCGCCCGGAAAAAGCGTGCCAGCGTGTGAAGAGTGTGAAGATTCGCGCGACGACGTACCGGTCGTCATCCGCCGCCACCGGCTATCGACCCGGCTGTGGCACTGGATCAACGCGGTGACGATCTTCATCATGATCGGCAGCGGGCTGACCATCCTCAACGCGCATCCGCATCTCTATTGGGGGCAATTCGGCGCCAACCCCGATCATCCCTGGTTCAATCCGCCGCATATGGGATCGTGGCTGACCATTCCGGCGGGCTACAACCTCGCGCTCGCGCGGCGCTGGCACCTCACCTTCGCGCTACTGCTCGGTTTCGCCTTGCTGGGCTATATGATCACCAGCCTGATCAACCGTCATTTCCAGCGCGACCTCCGCGTCCGCGCGGGCGAGCTTGCGCCACGGCATCTGTGGCACGACCTCAAGGAGCATCTCGCGTTTCGCTTTCATGATGCCGCGAACCCGGCGGCGTACAATATCTTCCAGAAACTCTCCTATGTATCGGTGCTGTTCGTGTTCTTGCCGGCGATGATCCTGTCTGGGCTGGCGCTGTCGCCGGGGATGGACGCCGCCTGGCCGTGGCTGCTCGATCTGATGGGGGGTCGCGCCTCGGCGCGGTCGGTGCATTTCATCGCCGCGAGCGCGCTCGTCGCGTTCATCATCGTCCACCTCGCGCTGGTCATCCTCGCCGGGCCGTGGAACGAGGTGCGATCGATGATCACCGGGCGCTGGCGCGTGCCCGAGGATGCGGCATGAGCGGGATCGTCACGCGGCGCGGGCTGCTCGCCACCGGTGCGCTCGGCGCGGGCGCGCTCCTGTCGGGCTGTGACAAGCTTGCCGATCAGCCGGGTTTCCGCAAGATTCTGTTCTCCGGCGACAAGATGAACATGGGTCTGCAGCGCGCCCTGTCCAACCGCTCGTCGCTCGCCACCGAATACCGGCCCGACCAGATGTCGCCGCTGTTTCGCGTCAACGGCACGCACGATCCGGCCACGCCTGATTACAATGCGATGGTCGCGAACACTTTCGCCGACTGGAAACTGCAGGTCGGCGGGCTGGTTGCGAATCCGCTGTCGATCGGACTCGCGCAGTTGCGACAGATGCCTGCGCGCACCCAGATCACCCGCCACGACTGCGTCGAGGGCTGGAGCGCGATCGGCAAGTGGCACGGGCCGATGCTGGGCAATGTCCTGAAGGCTGCGGGGGTCAGCGGTGCGGCGCGCTATGTCGTGTTCACCTGTGCCGACCTGTATCACGGCGCGCCTTATTACGAATCGATCGACATGGTCGATGCCTTCCACCCGCAGACAATCCTCGCCTGGGCGATGAACGACGCGCCGCTGTCGGTCGGGCATGGCGCGCCGATCCGCCTGCGGGTCGAGCGGCAACTGGGCTACAAGAGCGCGAAATACGTCATGCGCGTCGATGCCGTCGCCTCGCTCGCCGGGATCGGGCGGGGCCAGGGCGGCTATTGGGAGGATTCGATCGGCTATGACTGGTATGCCGGGATTTGACGTGTCGATCGGCGTGTTGACATCTTCGCGTCAGTTTAGGGCTTAAAAAAAGCGCCTTGGCGCGATAGCGGGGCAGGCATGGCCCTACTCGACATGTTTCTCGCCCGCGCGATCAACCGCGGTGTCCTGACCGTTACCTACCCGGACGGCTCGGTCCGCACCTTCGGCAAGCCCGATCCCGAGCTGCGCCCGGTTGCGATCCGCTTCACCGACAAAGCGGCGATCCGGGCGCTGTTGCGCGATCCCAGCGTCGGCACGCCGGAGATGTACATGGCCGGACGGCTCGTCATCGACGGCGACGACGTGCTCGGTCTGCTGATGGTCGCCACGGCCAACAATCGCTGGGAGAAAGGGCGCAACGCGCTCGACGCCACCGCGCTCGGCAAGACCTGGGAATGGCTGCGTTACCATACCGGGCGCTACAACATGACGCGCCGGTCGAAGCGCAACGTGGCGCACCATTACGACCTCAGCGACCGGCTCTACGATCTCTTTCTCGATGCCGACAAGCAATATAGCTGCGCCTATTTCACCGACCCGGCGAACAGCCTGGAACAGGCGCAGGACGACAAGAAGGCGCACATCGCCGCCAAGCTCGCCATCAAGCCCGGGATGAAGGTGCTCGACATCGGCTGCGGCTGGGGCGGGATGGCGCTTTATCTGCACGAGAAGACCGGCGCGGACGTGCTGGGCGTGACGCTAAGCGAGGAGCAGATCAAGGTCGCCCGCGCCCGTGCCGAGGCGGCGGGCGTCGCCGACAAGGTGAAGTTCGAGCTGATCGACTATCGCAACGTCACCGGCGCGTTCGACCGGATCGTCTCGGTCGGCATGTTCGAACATGTCGGCACACCGCACTACCGCACCTTTTTTCGCAAGTGCCGCGATCTGCTGACGCCCGAGGGGGTGATGCTGCTCCACACGATCGGCCGCGCCGGAGGTCCGGGGGTGACCGACGGCTTTACCGCCAAATATATCTTCCCCGGCGGCTATATCCCCGCTTTGTCGGAAATCATTCGCGCGAACGAGGGGCTGACCTGGTACGTCTCCGACGTCGAGGTGCTGCGACTACACTACGCCTATACGCTCAAGCACTGGTACGACCGCACCGTCGCCGCGCGCGCGGCGATCGTCGCCTTGTACGACGAGCGTTTCTTCCGGATGTGGACCTTCTATCTTGCCGGCTCGTACGTCAGTTTTCTCAACGGCAGTATGATCAACTACCAGTTCCAGTTCGTCCGCGACCGCGACGCGCTACCGATCACGCGCGACTATATGGTCGAGGACGAGCGCAAGCTGCGTCGCTCGTCGGTTGCACGCGCCGGGCGCGAGGCCTAGACGCCCGCGCCATGACCGACACCTCCAGCATCAACCGCCCCGCCGACGACGCCGGCATCAAAAGAGTCGTCCTCGCTTATTCGGGCGGGCTCGACACCAGCGTCATCCTCAAATGGCTGCAACAGACCTATGACTGCGAGGTGGTGACCTTCACCGCCGATCTCGGTCAGGGTGAGGAATTGGAGCCGGCGCGGCGCAAGGCCGAGATGGCGGGCGTGAAACCGGAGCACATCTTCATCGACGATCTGCGCGAGGAGTTCGTCAAGGATTACGTCTTCCCGATGATGCGCGCCAATGCGCTGTACGAAGGATTGTACCTGCTCGGCACCTCGATCGCGCGGCCGCTGATCGCCAAGCGGCAGATCGAGATCGCTCGCCAGGTGAATGCCGACGCGGTGAGCCACGGCGCGACCGGCAAGGGCAACGACCAGGTCCGCTTCGAGCTTGGTTATTACGCCCTCGCGCCCGACATCAAGGTGATCGCGCCGTGGCGCGAGTGGGATCTGACCAGCCGTGAGCGGCTGATCGAGTTCGCCGAAAAGAACCAGATACCGATCGCCAAGGACAAGCGCGGCGAGGCGCCGTTCTCGACCGACGCGAACCTCTTGCACACGTCGTCCGAAGGGAAGGTGCTCGAGGATCCGTGGCAGGAAGTGCCCGATTACGTCTATTCGCGCACGGTCAATCCCGAGGACGCACCCGATAGCCCCGAGACGATCACGATCGATTTCGAGCGCGGCGACGGAGTCGCGCTGAATGGCGAGGGAATGTCGGCGGCGACTTTGCTCGCCAAGCTCAACGATCTCGGACGCAAGCACGGCATCGGCCGGCTCGATCTGGTCGAGAACCGCTTTGTCGGCATGAAGTCGCGCGGCATGTACGAGACACCCGGAGGGACGAGTTATCACCTCGCGCATCGCGGGATCGAGCAGATCACGCTTGATCGCGGCGCGGCGCACCTCAAGGACGAGTTGATGCCGCGCTATGCGGAATTGCTCTATAACGGCCTGTGGTTCTCGCCCGAACGCGAGATGCTTCAGGCGGCGATCGACCATAGCCAGGAAAAGGTCGCCGGGACGGTGCGTCTCAAGCTGTACAAGGGCAGCGTGATCGTCACCGGGCGCAAGTCGCCGCATTCGCTCTATTCGGAAAAGGTCGTCACCTTCGAGGACGATCAGGGCGCGTACGACCAGCGCGACGCGGCCGGCTTCATCAAACTGAACGCGTTGCGATTGCGATTGCTCGGACGGCGTGACCGCTGATCCACTGCGGCGGGTGCCGCTTTAGGGGCTCGTTAACCACTTCTCCGCCATGGCTGCTGCGGGACGATCGTGTCCGGGGACTGCAGCTATATGCGTGACGATCAGGCCGTCGATGTCGCTATCATCGGCGCGGGTCCGGCGGGACTGACCGCCGCGTACCAGCTGACCAAATTGGGTTACTCGGTCACCGTCATCGAGAAGGACCCGGTCTATGTCGGCGGCATCAGCCGCACCGTCGAGCACGAGGGATTCCGCTTCGACATCGGCGGGCACCGCTTCTTTTCCAAGTCGAAGGAAGTCGTCGATCTCTGGAACGAAATCCTGCCCGACGACTTTATCGAGCGGCCACGGATGAGCCGGATTTACTACGAGGGCAAATTCTACAGCTATCCGCTGCGCGCGTTCGAGGCGCTGATGAACCTCGGCATCTGGCGTTCGGCCTGGTGCATGGTCAGTTACATCAAGGCCAAGGTTTTTCCGATCAGGGATCCGCGATCGTTCGAACAATGGGTCGTCAATCAGTTTGGACACAAGCTCTACTCGATCTTTTTCAAGACCTATACCGAGAAGGTGTGGGGAATGCCGTGCGACGAAATGTCGGCGGACTGGGCGGCGCAGCGCATCAAGGGGCTGAGCCTCGGCGGCGCGGTGATCGACGGGCTGAAACGTTCGCTCGGTCTCAACCGGCGCAAGAATGACGGGATGGCGGTCAAGACGCTGCTCGAGACGTTTCGGTATCCGCGCCAAGGTCCGGGGATGATGTGGGACGCGGCGCGCGACCATGTCGTGGCAGGCGGCAACCAGGTGTTGATGAACACCAGCCTTACGCAGATCAGCCGCGACCAAACGACGGGCCGCTGGCGCGTCACCGCGACGCGTGACGGCGAGACGGTCGCAATCAACGCCGGTCACGTCATCTCATCGGCACCGATGCGCGAACTGGCGGGGCGCATCCATCCGCTGCCCGAGACGCTCGGCAACGCCGCCGCGCTCGGCTACCGCGATTTCCTGACGGTGGCGTTGATGATCCGCGCGGACGATCTTTTCCCCGATAACTGGATCTATATCCACGATCCGCGCGTGAAGGTCGGACGGGTGCAGAATTTCCGTAGCTGGTCGCCCGAAATGGTGCCGGACGATGCGCTGGCCTGTGTCGGGCTGGAATATTTCTGCTTCGAGGGCGACGGACTGTGGTCGGCATCCGACGACGAACTGGTCGCGTTGGCGACGCGCGAACTGGCGACGCTCGGCCTCGCCGATCCGGCAAGCGTAGTCGGCGGTAAGGTGGTGCGACAGGAAAAGGCATATCCGGTCTATGACGATGCCTATAAGGCAAACGTCGAGGCGATCCGCAGCGAGTTGGCGGCGAAATACCCTTCGCTCCACCTGGTCGGGCGAAACGGCATGCATCGATACAACAATCAAGACCACGCGATGATGACGGCGATGCTGACCGTCCGCAACATCGAGGCTGGCGCGCCGATTTACGACATATGGGCGGTGAACGAAGACGCCGAATATCATGAAAGCGGGAACGAGGGGGAACGTGCGGCGCTTGCCTCGGAGCGGCTGGTTCCAGGCCGACTGAAAGCGGCATGACCGCCCGCGTCGCGGCCCTGCTGTGGCGGGCGACCTATCTCCGCTACTTCGCCGCGAGCGTCGTGTCGTTGGTGGTCGATCTGTCCTGCTTCGTCGCACTCCAGGCCGGCGGCATGATGATCGGCCTGGTCTCCGCGCTCAGCTATAGCGCGGGCATTGCAGCCCACTGGCTCATTTCGACACGGTTCGTCTTCGCCGACGACGTACGTGCGCTAGGCGCCGAACGACGGGGGCAACAGATGTTGTTCCTGATTTCCGCCTTGGTCGGCCTGTCGCTGACCACGGTGATCGTGACGCTTGCGGTAGGGCTAGGCCTGGACCCGCGGCTGGCGAAGCTTGTTGCGGTTGGGGTTAGTTTCCAGGCCACTTACCTGTTGCGGGCCAAAGTGGTCTTCGCGTGACGTCGCGGGGCTTATGGTGGAGAGTAGTGGCGATCTGGGCCGCGTTGTGTCTGCTGCTTGTCGTCATCAACGGGGGCGCGATCACGGCCTGGCGCTTTCCTGATCCCGACGATCAGATGCGATTGCTCGAAGTTCGCGATTGGCTCGGTGGTCAAAGCTGGTTCGACGTCGCGCAACACCGGCTGAATGCACC
>JBDSKT010000005.1:0-4860 GCA_039916765.1 Sphingomonas sp. | reverse complement strand
ACTCTACCTCAATCAGATCGCGCTTGGTCGCAACGCCTTTGGCGTGGAGGCAGCCAGCTATGCCTATTTCGGCAAGGAGCTGAAGCAGCTCGACCTCGCGCAGATGGCGTATCTCGCCATCCTCCCCAAGGGGCCGTCGAACTACGACCCGATCCGCCATACCGATCACGCGCTGGTGCGTCGCGCTTATGTGCTGCGCGAGATGCTCAGAAACGGGTTTATCACGCAAGAACAGCATGACGGGGCGATGGCCGAACCACTCGGCACGATCCCCCGCCAGACGCCGCGCACCGAAATCGCCGGCGGCGGCTATTTCATCGAGGAAGTACGCCGACAGCTGATCGACAAGTTCGGCGAGGATGACAAATCCGGGCCGTATAGCGTTTATTCGGGCGGGCTGTGGGTGCGCACCTCGCTCGACACCAAGATCCAGGACGATGCGCAAACCGCGCTGCGCAACGGGTTGCTGCGATACGACCGGGGGCGCGGCTGGAGCGGGCCGCTGCGCCACGTCGAAATCGCCGACGGGGCTTGGCTGCCGGCGCTGCTCAACACCAATATCGGCCTCGATTATTCGGACTGGCGCGCGGCGATCGTCATATCGTTCGACGGCGACAGCGCGACGATCGGGCTTGGTAACGGCCAAACCGCATCGCTGCCGCGCTCCGCCGCGCAGATGCCGGTGCGCGGCGTTGGCGGCACAGCCTTCGCCGCGTTCAAACCGGGCGATGTCATCGCGGTCGCGCCGGAGGGAGGTGTGTTCGCGCTGCGCTCTATCCCGAAAATTTCGGGCGGGTTCGTCGTCGAGCAGCCGCAGACGGGCCGGGTACTCGCGATGCAGGGCGGGTTCGACGCGACGGTGCAATCGTTCAACCGCGCGACCCAGGCGATGCGTCAGCCGGGATCGACGATCAAGCCGATCGTTTACACCGCCGCGCTCGAAAACGGCATGACCCCGGCATCGATCGTCATGGATGCGCCATTCTGCGTCTATCAAGGCGCGCGGCTGGGGCAGAAATGCTTCCGCAACTTCGGCAATAGCAGCGGCTCGGGCCCGCACACGATGCGTTGGGGCATCGAGCAGTCGCGCAACCTGATGACCGTGCGCCTCGCCAACCAGACGGGCATGGACAAGGTGGTGCGGCTGATGGACCAGCTGGGCATCGGCAAATATCCGTCATATCTCGCCTTTTCGCTCGGCGCGGGCGAAACGACGGTGTCGCGCATGGTCAATGCCTATGCGATCCTCGCCAACCAGGGTCAGGCGCATCCAGCGACGCTGATCGATTTCGTCCAGAACCGCCACGGCAAGGTCGTCTGGCCGGAGAATTGGCGCGCGTGCGACCGGTGCAACCTGCCCGACTGGGACGGCAAGCCGATGCCGCGCCCGGTAACCCGCGGCAAGCAGGTCATCGACGCGCAAAGCGCGTACCAGATGGTGCACATCGCCGAGGGCGTAATCCAACGCGGAACCGCCGTGGTGCTACGCGATCTTGATCGCCCGATGTTCGGCAAGACCGGCACGAATTCCGGCCCGACGGACGTGTGGTTCATCGGTGGCACGCCGCAGATGATCGGCGGCGTCTATATGGGATATGACTCGCCTTCCAACCTTGGCGGCTATGCGCAGGGTGGCACGCTGGCGGCACCGATCTTCAAGGAATTTGCCGTCAAGGCGTATGAAGGGTTGGACAAGATGCCGTTCCGCGCGCCGCAGGGCATCCGCATGGTGCGGATCGATCGCGCATCGGGCAGGCCGGTATTTGGCGCGTGGCCCGGTGACGATCCCAAAGCGTCGGTCATCTGGGAAGCATTCAAACCCGATACCGAAACACGTCACGCCGCGCGCCGGCCCGACGCGCCGGTCGTTGCCGCGCCGCCCAAGGCAATGACGACGCAGCGCCCCGAAGGCCCGAAGGACAGCGATTTCTTGCAAAGGCAGGGCGGAATCTACTAGCGCTCACCCCATCGTCATCCCGGGAGCGCTCCGGGGACCCCCGCTTTCGGCGCGAAATCGCGACCGCGCGGGTTACCGGCGCATGTTGGATTGACGGCGATTTTTGGAGTTACCGATGCGCGCCGAAGCGCAAGCCCATGTCGACAAGATCAATGACGCGCTCGCGCTGTTGCGCCGCTTTCTCGATTGGGATCGCGCGCTCCGGCGGCTCGACGAGCTGAACGCGCGCGTTGAGGATCAGGCCCTGTGGAATGACCCCAAGGCCGCGCAGGAGGTCATGCGCGAACGCCGCCGTCTCGACGAAGCAGTCGCCGCGACGCGCGCCATCGAAAGCGAGCTGACCGACAATATCGAGCTCGTCGAAATGGCGGAAGCCGAGGGCGACGCCGAGATGGAGGGCCAGGCGGTCGATGCGCTCGCCGAACTCGCCACGCGCGCAGAGCACGACAAGGTCAAGGCGCTGCTGGCTGGCGAGGCCGATGCCAACGACACTTATATCGAGGTCAATGCCGGCGCGGGTGGCACCGAGAGCCAGGACTGGGCCGGCATGCTGCAGCGCATGTATTCGCGCTGGGCGGAACGGCACGGCATGAAGGTCGAGCTGGTCGATCAGCATTCCGGCGAGCAGGCCGGGATCAAGTCGGCGACGTTATTGCTCAAGGGCGAGAATGCCTACGGCTATGCCAAGACCGAAAGCGGCGTACACCGCCTCGTCCGGATCAGCCCATATGATAGCGCGGCGCGGCGCCACACCAGCTTTGCCAGCGTGTGGGTATATCCGGTGATCGACGACGATATCGACGTGCAATATAACGAGAGCGATCTGCGGATCGATACCTACCGCGCATCTGGCGCCGGGGGGCAGCACATCAACACGACCGATTCGGCGGTGCGCATCACGCACTTACCCACCGGAATCGTCGTGCAGTGCCAGAACCAACGCAGCCAGCACAAGAACAAGGCGGAGGCCTATAACCAGTTGCGCGCCAGGCTGTATGAGCGCGAGCTGGCCGAACGCGAAGCGGTCGCCAACGCGGAGAATGCGAGCAAGACCGATATCGGCTGGGGCCACCAGATCCGCAGTTACGTCCTGCAGCCGTATCAGCTGGTCAAGGATCTGCGGACCGGCGTTACGTCGTCCAGTCCGTCAGACGTGTTAGACGGCGCGCTCGATCCGTTCATGGCCGCCGCCTTGTCGCAGCGCGTAACCGGCGAGGCGGTCGAGGTGGAGGACGTGGAGTGACCGGCGCGCGAATCATGCTGGCGAGCGCCTTGCTGTTGCTCGTCGGGTGCGACGGCTCCAAGCCGCTGATCGAGCATGAAGCCGACAAGCCCGGCCCCTTCCCCGCCGCCGATCGTCCGGTCGCCAGCATCGTGTCGCCGCGCTGGTCGAACGAGGAGGAACGCGATCGGCTCAACGAAGCTGGCGACGTGATGAACAAGGCCGGCATCAAGGCCGGCATGACCGTGGCCGATATCGGCGCGGGCGAAGGCTATTACACCATTCGACTGGCGGCGCGCGTGGGCAAGGAAGGGCGCGTGCTAGCGGAAGACATCGTGCCGGAAGTGCGCGACAACCTTGCGCAGCGAGTCGCGCGCCAGCGGCTCGACAATGTCAGCGTCCGGCTGGGTGAACCCGCCGACCCCAAGCTGCCCGACCATAGCTTCGACCGGGTGCTGATGGTGCACATGTACCATGAGATCGAGCAGCCGTATGAGTTCCTCTGGCGGCTTCGTCCGTCGCTCGCGCCGACCGGGCTGGTCGTGGTGGTCGATGCCGACCGGCCGACCCAGGACCACGGCACCCCGCCGGCCTTGCTCAAATGCGAGTTGGCGGCGGTTGGCTATGCCCAGGTTTCCATGCGCGACATGCCCTCCGCGGGCGGCTATCTGGCGGCGTTTCGCGCGCAGGGGCCTCGCCCCGAGCCGACGGCGATCAAGCCCTGCCGGTTAAGCGGCGGTGACTACAAAAAGCCTTTGTTGCGCAAGCTCGAGACCTGATCGCCCGCCACGATCAGGTGATCGACCAAGCGCACGCCGACCGCCTGCAACGCCTGCGACAGGCGGCGCGTGATCATGAAGTCAGCCGCGCTCGGCGCCGTGTCGCCGCTGGGATGATTATGCGCCATCACCACTGCCGCCGCGCCGAACGCGATGACGTCCGACACCACTTCACGGATCGGGGCATCCACGCCGTCGCTCGCGCCGGACATCGAGTGGCGTACGCCGAGTAACCTCCATTCCGGATCAAGATAAGCGAATGCGGCGATCTCGCGCGGCTTGTCCGCGATCGGCGCGAACAGCGCACGCGCCGCTTCGGCATCGGGCACGTAGCGTTCCGTCGCTGCGGTCGGGAGGGACTGGGTCACGGACCAGTTGCGCCGCGGCCTGTTGGTGAGACAAACGCGAGCGCGTCCGTTTCGGGGCAAAGCCCGGCGGACTTGGCGAGGCCGGAACGGCGGGCTACGCAAGCCGGATGCGGCAATATCTCGATTTCATGCAGCGCGTGCTCGATTCGGGCGCTGAGCAGATGGACCGCACCGGCACGGGCACTCTTTCGGTGTTCGGTCACCAGATGCGGTTCGACCTCTCGAAGGGCTTTCCGGTACTAACCACCAAGAAGCTGCATCTACGTTCGATCATCGTCGAGCTGTTGTGGTTCCTTCGTGGCGACACCAATGTCGGGTGGTTGCGCGACCGCAAGGTGAGCATCTGGGACGAGTGGGCCGACGAAACGGGCGAACTCGGCCCGGTTTACGGCAAGCAGTGGCGCGACTGGGAAACGACCGACGGCCGCCATATCGACCAGATCGCCGAGCTGATCGAGCAGATCAGGACGCAGCCCGCGTCCCGCCGCCAGATCGTCAGCGCGTGGAACCCCGGCGACCTGCACGCCATGGCGC
>JBDSKT010000004.1:0-2849 GCA_039916765.1 Sphingomonas sp. | reverse complement strand
AGATAGTTGAGCGTCCAGCGCGGGTGCGCCGCGAAGCTGAGCGCCGACCTGGGGGTGAGCCGAGGCGGCGAGGTGAAGCCGGTGGCGCGGCAGCGTTCGCGGTTGCCCGCCACGATCGTATCCACCGTTAGTGCGACCGCATCGAACTTCGCCGCCTTGCAGCGCTCGATCAGCGAGCGGTTCAGTCCCTTGTCCTTGTGAACGTAAAGCTGGAAGAGTTTGGGGCTGGCGATCGTCCGCCCGATCTCCTCGATGCTGACCGTGGCCAGGCTGGAAATGCCGAACCACGTGTCGAACGTAGCCGCCACCGCCGCGACGCCGCGTTCGCCCTGCCAATGGAACAGGCGTTGCAGCGCGGTCGGCGAGAGCAACAGCGGCATGCCGATGCGCTTGCCCATCACCGTCACGCCCATGTCGATCGTATCGACGCCGGCGAGCACGTTCGGCACAAGATCGCACGTGTCATAAGCGGCGGTGTTGCGATCCAGCGTCACCTCGTCGTCCGCCCCGCCATCGATATAATGGAAGATTGGATAGGGCAGCCGCCGCCGCGCCAGCTCGCGGAAATCGTCGATGTTGCGGCAATGCTCGGCTCGCACGCTATCCTCCTCCACAATGCCGCATCGCAACAGGGTTGCGTACCGCCCGCGAAAGGCATAGCCGCAAATCGCGTACGCTACACCAGTAAGGAAGTCTGCGGGCCATGGCCGAATTCACCCTGCCGAAGAACAGCAAGGTCAATGGCAAGGGCAAGACCCACAAGGCGGCCGAGGGCGCGAAACGCGTCCGCAACTTCAAGGTCTATCGCTACGATCCCGATACGGCGGAAAATCCGCGGTACGACACGTTCGAGGTCGATCTTGAAACGTGCGGGCCGATGGTGCTCGACGCGCTGATCAAGATGAAGTCCGAGCAGGACAGTTCGCTGACCTTCCGCCGTTCGTGCCGGGAGGGCATTTGCGGTTCGTGCTCGATGAACATCGATGGCAAGAACGGCCTCGCCTGCACCACCGCGATCGAGGACGTGAAGGGCGATGTGACGATCACGCCGCTGCCGCACATGGAAGTCATCAAGGATCTCGTCCCCGATTTCACGCATTTCTACGCGCAATACGCCTCGATCAAGCCGTGGTTGCAGACCGTCACGCCGCCGCCTTCCGGCGAGGAACGGCTCCAGTCACCCGAAGACCGCGCCAAGCTTGACGGCTTGTACGAGTGCATCCTGTGCGCCTGCTGTTCGACCTCGTGCCCGAGTTATTGGTGGAACAGCGACAAGTTTCTGGGGCCGGCGATCCTGCTCCAGGCCTATCGCTGGCTCGCCGACAGTCGCGACGAGATTGCCGGCGAGCGGCTCGACGAGCTCGAGGATCCGTTCCGCCTTTACCGCTGCCACACGATCATGAACTGCGCGACCCTCTGCCCCAAGGGATTGAACCCGGCCAAGGCGATCGCGGAGATCAAGAAGCTGGAAATCGAGCGGGTTGTTTAGGCACCGTTCGCGCCCGAAAGCGCGAGGCCGAAGGCGCGAAGGGCGTCGTTCGTGGCTGTGGATCCCTGCCGTCGCGGGGAAACATGAGTAACGATACGTCCAGCCCCCTTTTCTCGTACGAGGACGACCCGGCCGAGCCGGGCTGGAAGCGCTGGCAGTTCCTCGACCCGACGCGGTTCAACTCGTTTCTCGAGCCGCTCCATGTGCGTGTCGAAGACGATATCGCGCGCGTGCGGATGGTCCCGCGTCACGACCATTCGAACATGCGCGGGCAGGTTCATGGCGGCGCGCTGCTCGGCTTCATGGACGTCGCGCTGTTCGCCGGCGCGCGGGGGCTCGGCGTGCTCGTCGCCGGCGGGGCGGTGACGCTCGACCTGTCGGCGCAGTTCATCGGCGGCGGGCGCATCGGTATCCCGCTCGAAGCGCGGGTCGAGCTGCTGCGGGAGACCAGCCGAATGCTCTTCATGCGCGGGCTGATCGTGCAGGACCACGCGCCGGTGATCGCAAGCTTCACCGGGACGCTGCGCAAATCGAGCCCGCCGGCGAGCACGGCGTGATGGCGCCACGCACTCAACCTCTTCCCGCCCGCCGGGAGAGGGCGAAATGAGCTCCGTCCTCGACCGTTACGCCGCGCTCGTCGCGGCGGGCGAACTCCGCGCCGACCCCGAACAGGCGGTTGCCGCGCGCTGCCTGGATTCGCTCGCGATCGCGCTCGAGGCGACTCCCAAGCGTGGCAGCACGCTCTGGCGCGCGCTGGGCCGCAAGCCCGCAAGCCCGCGCGGCGTGTACCTTTGGGGCGGGGTAGGGCGCGGCAAGTCGATGCTGATGGACCTGTTCTTTTCGCAGCTCGCCATCCGCCGCAAGCGCCGCGTCCATTTCGCCGAGTTCATGCTCGAGGTGCACCAGCGCATCGCCGCCGAGCGCGCCAAGGAAGCGGGCGACCCGATCGCCCCCGTCGCCGCCGCGCTCGCGGAAGAAACGCGCGTGCTCGCCTTTGACGAGATGATGGTGACGAACTCGCCCGACGCGATGATCCTCTCGCGTCTGTTCACCGCGCTGATCGAGGCCGGGGTGACGGTGGTGACGACCAGCAATCGGCCGCCGCGCGACCTCTACAAGGACGGGCTCAACCGCGAGCACTTCCTGCCATTCATCGACTTGATCGGCAGCCGCCTCGACGTGCTCGCGCTGAACGGCCCGGTCGATTACCGTCGCGACCGGCTCGGCGTGCAGGAGGCGTGGCTTGTTCCAAACGGCCCAGCGGCAACCGCGGAACTGTCCGCCGCTTTCTTCCGTCTCACCGATTACCCGCCCGAGGACCGCGAACACGTTCCGGCGGAAGACATCGACGTGCAAGGCG
>JBDSKT010000003.1:0-4110 GCA_039916765.1 Sphingomonas sp. | reverse complement strand
CCTGGTCCCATATTCCTCGCCGATGATCGCATCCGCCGGGAAACGCGCCTCGATCAAGGCGCGCATCGCCGCCTCGCCCTCCCGGTCGGCGCGCGTGACGGGGGAGGCGTCGGGCTTGGCCTCAAGGCCATGCGGCGCACGGAAATAGGGGCGGATGGCCGCGCCGGCCGCATCGGCGAGGTGGTGGGCGAAATCGATCTCGGCAGGGGTGACTCGCATGCCTTCGCCTAGCCGCCCCGTCTCGACTTCGCCAGAGGCGGAGCGGGGACCGGTGGATTCGCGCCTCCGCCACCACCGCGCCCCGAATCGCCAAGTCACCGGTTGTTAGCAGTTCGCCGCTATGCATCCGGTGAGGGGATCGAAGGCAGCGGCGGGACCGTGGCATCCGGGAGGTGCAAAAGGCGAGATGGCGGCGGCAAATCCTGCGTATGACATGGACGCCAATGGTGCGTCGCGTCATCTGTTCGATGCGATCGGGGCATTCCTTTCAGAACATAAGCTGAGCCCGGATCCGCGACATTACGCATTCGCCTATCGTGTCGTCAGCGAGCCCGACGGGCCTGTCGCGCAATCCGTGAGAATCCTGACCGAAGGCGCGGTGCGGCTTTGCGCGCGCGACATCGACGCGCTCGGGGGCGAGGTCGGCGATGCCACCCCGGCCGCCGCGGCTGGCCGATCCGCCGCCGCGACCGACGGTCTGGTCGCGCGGACGCAGATGCAGGTCGAGGAATTCGTCGATCTGATCTCGGCGATGCGCAGCGAAGCGCAGGGGTTTGGTCGCGATCTCGCCGCCGGCGCGCAAGCGATCGACAGCGCCGATGCGGTGGATGACGTTGCACGGATCGCGGCGGCGATGCTCGATCGCGTGCGCCAGACCGAGGCGCGGCTCGATGCGGCGACGCACGAGGCAACCGAGTTGCGCACCAAGCTGGAGGAAGCGCGCGGCGACGCGCGGCGCGATCCGCTGACCGATCTTCCCAACCGCCGCGCCTTCGAGGAAGCGTTCGAGGCGCAGACGGCATCCGGCGCCGCCTCATGCCTGGCGATTTGCGACATCGATCATTTCAAGGCGGTCAACGACCGGTTCGGCCATTCGGTCGGCGACCGCGTGCTGAAGGCGATCGCCGAGGTGCTGGGCCAGGCCTGCGACGGCCATCTGGTCGCGCGTCACGGCGGCGAGGAGTTCGTCGTGCTGTTCCGCGGTGTCGATGCCGCGGCGGCGAGCACCACGCTCGAGCGGGCACGCGGCGCCGTCGCGGCCAAACGGTACCGGCTGCGCGAATCCGACGAGCCGATCGGCTCCGTGACCTTCTCCGCCGGATTGACCTCGATCGGCGAAGGCGAGTTGCTGGGCACCGTGTTCGGCCGGGCCGACAAGCTGCTCTTCGCCGCCAAGCATGCCGGCCGGAATCTCCTTCGCGCAGCATAGTGCAATTCGCCATTTGTTGGCGAATATTCCGACAGACTTACCCGGATTACGGGGTGGCGGCCGCTGCGATTTAACGAATGGCGCTATTTATCAAATACATAACAGAATTGGCATGAGCCGTGCAAACGATGGGGCATGGAGCAGCCGGATGGTCTGGCAGCCCATCTCAAAGGTCATTCATCATGTCTGCCCATTTCGAATCCGCCCAGCGCGTTGCTTTTTCGCTCGTCGGGGCGATAGTTTTCTCGGCGTTGCTGTTCGTTGCCGCCGTCCCCGTCGTTCCGGTCGCGTGACCCGGACGGCACGGCGATCGCTCCGTTCGCGGCAGCGGCTGTCGAGCGAACCAGGCCTGCCGCGCGCGATCACCCTCGGTCTCGTATCGTTCGCACTGACGAGCTTGATCCTCGTCGTCCGCCTCGTCAGCGCCGGGGCGGGTGTCATCGCCTGACGCGCTCGCGGCGCTCGCAAGCCTGCGATGGAGCGAGAACGACCATCTTGGCCGACATGAGCGCGCGACGAACCCGGCGCTACCCATTTTCAATCGACCTTGCGGATCGTCTCGTCGAGGCGCGCGACGACCACGCCCAATTTGCGCGCGGTGAGGCGATTGCGCGCCGAGCGGCCGTCCGGCGCAAGCGTCAGCCATTGATCGATCGAAACATGTCCCGCCGCCTCGTAGGCGAGATGGAGGCGATCGCCGATGGTCGCCCCGCGAACGGGCCCGCGCGCTTCGGTGAGGGTGCCGGCATATCTGCTCGGTCCGGCGCGGCGGATCCGCCACTTGCGACTGGTCGGTGCGTGGCCGGCGCGATCCACCGTCTGGTCGAGCACCAGCGCGCCGTCGGGCTCGACATGGCCGCGACCGTGGACGTGCACCGGCCGGTGCGGGCCGAGCAACACCTTCATCCGCCCAATCCCCTCGGTCCGGCCGTCGAAGAAGGTGACGGCATCGAAGCGCGGGGCGGCAGGCACCGGCGCGGCGGCGAGCGGGGTGGCGGCCAGGGATGCGGCGGCCAGCAGAATGAGCGGAGGCATGGGATGCATCAGGGCTCAACGCGCCGGCGCCGCTTCCGTGCCGCTGTTCAGGCAGGCTGCACCAGATCCCAAAGATTGCCGTACAGATCGACGAACACCGCGACGGTGCCATATTCCTCCGTCGTTGGCGGGCGTACCCATTCGACCCCGGCGGCGGTGAAGGCGGCATGGTCGCGCTCGAAATCGTCGGTGGCGAGGAACAAGAACACGCGTCCGCCGGCCTGATTGCCGATGAACGCCGCTTGCTCCGGCGTCGCGGCGCGGGCGAGCAGGATGGTCGCCGCGCTCGCCTTCGCCCCCGGAGGGCGGATAGTAACCCAGCGCTTGTCCTGCGCCGGCTGGTACGTGTCCTCGACCAGCGTGAAACCGAGCTTGCCGACGTAGAAGGCAATCGCCTCGTCATAATCGCGGACGACCAGGGTGACGTGGGCGAGGTGCGGCATTGCGTCCCCGTAGCATCCCCGCCCCGCCGCGCCATGAATTGATAGGGCGGCGCGGCGCGGTTCGTGGCATGATGCGCCGGGCACCACCGCCCAAAGAGGATCCGGCCATGGCCAAGAGCCAGAAGAAATCCAACAAGGAAGTCCGCAAACCCAAGGCGGAAAAGGTCAAGACGATCGCCGCCAACGATTCGAGCAAGAACAAGCCGGTCGCGATGGTCAACATCAAGGACTGAGGCGGCGACAACCACAGTCCGACCGACGCGGCGCGAAACCTGCCCGGGCGCACCGCGACGGCGCGTCCGGGCTGGTCGTCGGGGCGACTAGGCGGGCTCGACCGCAGCCTCCGCCTTCGCGTTGGTCTTGGACGTCGCCATCGCGGTCAGCTTGTCGTCGGTGGCATATTCCTCGTCCAGCGTTTCCTTGAGGATCGCCGAAATCTCGGTACGGCCGAGCTGATCAGCCCAGGCGATCAGCGTGCCGTAGCGCGTGATCTCATAATGCTCGACCGCCTGCGCCGAGGCGATCAACGCGGCATCGAGCACCGCCTTGTCGGCAATGTCGCCGGCAACCTCGTTGGCTTCCTTTATGATGCCCTCGATCGCCGGGCAGGTCGCGCCCTTGGGCTGTTCGCCGAGAAGATCGAACACCCGCTCGAGCCGGGCGATCTGCCCCTCGGTCTCGCGCAGGTGCGTCTCGAAGCCCTGCTTCAATCCGGCATCGGTGGCCTTCTCGACCATCTTGGGCAGCGCCTTGGTGATCTGGTTTTCGGCGTAATAGACATCCTGCAACTGGTGCAGGAACAGGTCCTCGAACGTCGCGATATCCTTGGTGAACAAGCCCATGACGGCCTCCTGTGCTGACGGTGGGGTGGTCGCCGGGCGCGAAAGGGGGGAAAGCGCCCGGCGTGCCGCATCAACGGCCAATACGCGGCGGAGGTTGCGGAAAAATCGTATTGATCCAGGTCATGTAGCGATCGACCAGCTGCGCTGTGCGGCGCGTCGCGCAAGCTGGGCGGCAATGTTCACAATGTTCACACGCTGGCGCATGTTCACGGTCATTCTCCCTCGTGGAGGGACCGCCTGGCGACGCGCACGCGACACCGAGGCGACGCGCACGCGCCACCGACGCGACGCGCACGCGCCACCGACGCGACAGCGCCGCGACCGCCGGGCGACGGCGCCGCGCCGCGTTCGCGCCACCGCC
>JBDSKT010000002.1:0-6306 GCA_039916765.1 Sphingomonas sp. | reverse complement strand
CCGGGTAAGTACGGCGTGCGAGGCATCCCGACGATGATCCTGTTCAAAGGGGGTAACCCTGCGGCGACCAAGGTCGGCGCCGCACCCAAGGGTCAGCTCAAGGCGTGGCTTGAGGGTGAACTGAGCGCCAACAAGACGGCGGCTTAGCTACGATAATCGGCGTTGATCGAAATGTAGCCATGGGTCAGGTCGCACGTCCACACCGTCGCGCGGCCTTCGCCCAGACCGATATCGACACCGATCTCAACTTCGCGCGCCTTGAGGTGCGCGGCGACAGGTGCCTCGTCGTACTGGGCGACCGCTAACCCAGCCTCGGCAACCTGCGTGTCGCCAAACCGGATTGATAAGCGATCGCGCTCTGCCGGCTCGCCCGCTTTGCCCACCGCCATCACCACACGACCCCAATTGGCGTCCTCGCCGGCGATCGCGGTTTTGACCAACGGCGAGTTGGCGATCGACATAGCGATGCGATGCGCGCTCTCGTCGCTTTCCGCGCCGGTGACCTGCACTTCGATCAGTTTCTGCGCGCCTTCGCCGTCGCGCACGACCATCATCGCGAGCTGATGGCATAGATCGGCCAGGGCGGCGCGAAACGCGTCGGCGCCATCGCTTTCGCCATCCGCAAGCGACGTGTTGCCGGCCTTGCCCGTGGCGAAGGCCAGCACCGTGTCACTGGTCGAGGTATCGCTGTCCACGGTGATGCAAGAAAAGGTCTTGCGGTTTGTATCGGACAGCGCGGCTTGCAGGAACGCCGGCTCGACCGCCGCATCTGTGAAAATGAAACCAAGCATGGTCGCCATGTCCGGCATGATCATGCCCGACCCCTTGATGATCCCCACCAACGTGACCGATCGCCCATCCACGATGGCGGAGGTGGTCGCGCCCTTGGCAAAGGTATCGGTGGTGCCAATCGCCTCCGCCACATCCAGCCAGCTGCACGGTTCGGCAACGAATGCGGCGTCGAGGCCGGCCTCGGCCTTGTCGATCGGCAACGGCACGCCGATTACCCCGGTCGATGCGACGAAGACATCAGAGGGCTGGCAGCCGAGCTTTCCGGCAACACGTGCGACGATGGCTTCGACAGCCGCCCGTCCACGCTCTCCCGTAAAGGCGTTGGAATTGCCTGCATTGACCACGAGCGCGCGCGCCTGACCCAGCACCAGCGCGTCTCGGCACCATTCGACCTCGGGCGAGGGGCACTTGCTACGCGTGGTGACGCCCGCGACGGTCGTGCCTTGCGTAAGCGTGACGAGGGTCAGGTCACATCGGTCCCACGTTTTATACTTTGCATGCGCCACACGCGGCACCGATCCGTCGATCGGGGACAATAGGGGAAACGATAGGGCAAGGGGTGAGACTGGTGGCAGCATATCAAGCCTCATAGCCAGGGTGGCATCCTGTGCAACAAGGCGGATATCACTACATTAGCCAACATCGACTCCGCCCAATCCATAACTATCGATGGCTTCGAAAATTTGTGTCAGGTGCTCGCGCTCATCCCCGGTAAGGCCAGGATGCCAAATCTCGAAAAGCAGCACTATCCGAATCGCCGATCCCCTGTTCCACGCCTCATGCTCGAACGAGTCATCGAAGATCATCGTCTTGCCCTCCTGCCACGCGCGCGTCTCGTTACCGACGCGAAGCGCGCAGCCGGCCGGGACGATTAGCGGTACGTGGCATATCAGTCGCGTATTAAGCATTCCGTGATGCGGCTGAATGTGCGTGCCGGCGCGCAGCAGTGAGAATAGCGCCAGTGGCGAACGCCCTTTGATCTGAGGAATCGGTGCGAGCGACAGCGCCGTCATGGTCGAAGGGCAACGCTCGGCGTTCTCCACTACAGGCGCGCCTTTTTCCAGCAGGTAAAACGCGCCCCAACTAGGATCATGAAGCAGGGGATTGCTCGGCAATGGTCGCTCCGGAGAGCTAGTGACGTAGGGCGGAAATGCCCCGTCGCTTTCAAGCACTGCGGCAAGTTCGCATTGCATCTCCGGCACAGCAGCCTCCAATGCTGGAAGCCATGCAAATTCCTCGCGCTCGAAGAATTGGCGCTGCGGCAGTTCGGGGAAGTAGAACATCGAAGGTTGTTGCAGATGAAGTTCGACACGACCCAGCAGCAGGTCAATTGACCGTTTGATGCGATCGCTCCCCTGCTCCACTGACGCCGCCGCTAAAAGGTGAGCCTCGAACCGCCGGTTCGTCTGCATAAGGAATGCCTCACCTCGTCGCAGGCTTGGCACAAGCGAGGGTGGCACGGACGCGCCGGGAACCGACGCAGTTGCGAGCGCAGTTCGATAAAAGGATACAGCGGACCGGTCGTCGGCGCTTCGAGCAGTGGATTCCGCCATCAAGAGTAACGCAGCAAGATGCCGCGGCTCGACCGACAGGACTTGCGACAATGCGCCTTTTTCGCCTTCATCGTCCCCCAAGTCTCGGCAGGACTGAGCTAAAGCGAACAGGACGTGCGTGGATCGTTGCCCACCAGTGATCGCTTGCTGAAGGAAATCCCGCGCATGCGCGGCATGACCGCTGCGCAGAGCCGCGATCCCATCGGTCACAAGCTGCGTTACTTCTGCATGACTATACGTCATTCGACACCCCCCGTGTCGTCTGAATTCTGTCGATGGCATACCCATGTACGCGCCGCAAGCGTCAGTTCGATTTCGGACGGACCGAACGTCCACGGCGCGCAGCGGAACCCGTGCTTGCCGACGGGCCGCTAGACGCGCCGCCTACTACCGACTACATCGCCAAGTCGATGGAACTTCTCCTCCTCATTTCCGCCTTTCTGAGCGCGCTGACCGGGGCCATTACCGGTGTGCGACCGCAGGAGGTGCGATCGCACCAGACGCTGACGGAGGCGCGCGCCAGACACGTGGCGGTGCCACGCATAGTGCGGGCGCGTGCGCTACCATTGCTACAGGCGCTGCCGGCCCTGGCCGAAGTGGCACGCGAGGCGGTTTATCAGAACATTTCGATCACCGGGCAAACACCGCTCTACATGGCCCGTCGGCGCGAATAGCGCACTTCGATCCGGCTCAAGGTCGCCGGGTCTGTTGCGCATCCTCATCGTGCGGTCCGGGTCAACCCGCGTGCCGCCGCACCCACGCTAGATTCAGGAATTCCCCATGCTCGGCAACGTCGCCAAGTCATTGTTCGGCTCGTCGAACGATCGTTACGTCAAGTCACTTGGCGGGGTCGTAGCAAGGATCAGCGGCTTCGAGCCGATCATCTCCGCGATGTCGGACGCTGAATTGTCCAATCAAACCGCGATATTCCGCGAACGGCTGGCGAACGGGACCAAGCTCGATGACCTGCTCCCCGAAGCATTCGCCACGGTGCGCGAGGCGGCAAAGCGGACGCTAGGCCAGCGGCATTACGACGTGCAGATGGTCGGCGGCATCGTGCTCCACCGCGGCGAGATCGCCGAGATGCGTACCGGCGAGGGCAAGACGCTCGTCGCGACGCTCGCGACGTACCTCAATGCATTGCCTGGCACGGGCGTCCATGTCGTTACCGTCAACGATTATCTCGCTGCGCGCGACGCGGGCTGGATGGGGCAAGTGTATAAGTTCCTCGGTCTGACCGTGGGAGTGATCGTTCCAAATTTGTCCGACCAGGAGCGCCGTGACGCCTACCATTCGGACATCACCTACGGCACGAACAACGAGTTCGGGTTCGACTATCTGCGCGACAACATGAAGTATGATCGTCAGTCGATGGTGCAGCGCGCGTTCAATTTCGCGATCGTTGATGAGGTCGATTCGATCCTGATCGATGAAGCGCGCACGCCGCTGATCATTTCGGGGCCGACCGACGACAAGTCCGATCTTTACAAACAGGTTGATGCGGTCGTTCGGCAATTGCTGCCCGAGGATTACGAAAAAGACGAAAAGCAAAAGTCGATCATCCTGACCGAGGACGGCACCGAGAAGGTCGAGCGGATGCTCGAGGCCGCCGGGCTGCTTCAGGGCGCCAACCTGTATGATTTCGAAAACACCCAGGTGGTGCATCACACCAACCAGGCGCTGCGCGCGAACATGATGTTCAAGCTCGATACCGATTACATCGTCAAGGATGGCAAGGTTGTCATTATCGACGAATTCACTGGTCGCATGATGGATGGCCGCCGCTGGTCGGACGGGCTGCACCAGGCGGTCGAGGCCAAGGAGGGCGTCGAGATCGAGCCCGAAAACCAGACGATGGCCTCGATCACCTTCCAGAACTATTTTCGCATGTATCCCAAGCTCTCGGGCATGACGGGCACCGCAGCGACGGAGGCCGCGGAGTTCTACGACATCTACAAGATGAACGTCGTCTCGATCCCAACCAACGTGGCCGTGAAACGCGTCGATGAAGAGGACGAATTCTACAAGACGACCGAGGATAAATTTCAGGCGATTGCCAAGAAGATCAAACACCATGCCGAGCTCGGTCAGCCGGTGCTGGTCGGAACAGTGTCGATCGAGAAATCCGAACTGCTGAGCGAATATCTGAAGGGCGAGGGCGTCGTGCATTCCGTGCTCAATGCTCGTTTCCACGAGCAGGAAGCCCATATTGTCGCTCAGGCCGGGCGCAAATCTGCCGTGACGATCGCGACGAACATGGCGGGGCGGGGCACCGACATTCAGCTGGGCGGCAACCTCGAATTCATGATCGAGGACGAGTTGTCGGAGATGCCGGAGGGACCGGAGCGCGTCGCCGCGATCGAGCGGATCAAGGCGCAGATCGCCGCCGAAAAGGCCGAGGTGCTTGCCGCTGGCGGGCTGTTCGTTCTCGGCACGGAGCGTCATGAGAGCCGCCGCATCGATAACCAGTTGCGTGGTCGCTCGGGGCGGCAAGGCGATCCGGGCCTGTCGCGCTTCTATCTATGTCTAGACGACGACCTGCTGCGCATCTTCGGACCGGACACGATGTTCTCCAAAATGATGCGCTCCAACATCGCCGACGGCGAGGCGATCGGTTCGAAATGGCTCTCCAAGGCGATCGAAACGGCTCAGAAAAAGGTTGAGGCGCGCAATTACGACATCCGCAAGCAGGTAGTCGAATATGACGACGTGATGAACGACCAGCGCAAGGTGATCTACGAGCAGCGCGCCGACATCATGGATGCCGATGCGGTGGGCGACGTGGTCCAGGACATGCGAGCGGAAACGGTCAACGCGATCGTTGGCGAAGCCTGCCCGCCCAATTCATATCCCGAGCAATGGGATGTGGAAGGCATGAAAACCAAGCTTTCGGAGACGCTTGCGGTGGAGCCGCCGATCGAGGATTGGCTCAAGGAAGAGGCGATCGATCCCGAACTGGTGGAAACTCGGGTGCGCGAGATGGCTGATGCGATGGTTGCGGAGAAATCGCGAAGCCTCGAACCGGATACGTGGATCCAGGTCGAGAAATCGATCCTTCTGCAAAATCTCGATCATCACTGGAAGGAGCATCTCTCGACACTCGATGCGCTCCGTCAGGTGGTCCATTTGCGCGCCTATGCCCAAAAGACGCCGATCAACGAATACAAGCAGGAGGCGTTTGCGCTCTTCCAGCGGATGCTGGACAATATCCGCGAGGATGTAACGCGGACGATCGCTTATGCGCGGTTCGAGATGCAGGAGGCGCCGCCTTTGCCCGAGCTTCCCGATTTCATCACGAGTCATTTCGACCCGTTCAGCGGGGATGACGATAGTGCGGATACGGGTTCGGGTACGATCACCGCGCGTTTACCGCCATTGGCCATCCCACGGCCGGACGGGTCGGACTTTGGGTCGAACCCCGACGAATGGGCGGGCAAGGTCAGTCGGAACGCGCCGTGCCCGTGTGGATCGGGCAACAAGTACAAGCATTGCCACGGTGCGGTTGGCGGCGTATAGAAAAGCCCCCGCCTTGGCGGGGGCTTCCTTAAATCCCGAACAGAGCCAGGCTACTTTGGTAGAATAACCGAAGGGCCGATATGATCGACCACCGCGCGAGCGTCGAACGCGCGCACGTTATTCGCCGGCTTGGGCCCACGGCCGACCACGATCTCCGCGGTTGCTTCGTATTTTTCGACAGTTTGAACGTCAACTCCACGATCCCAGAACGGATCGCCGAAAAGCGGATCCCAGCTACGCCAGCCAAAGCCGCGACCATAATAACGCCAGCGCGGCCCCCAATAACCGCCCCAACCGCCATACCCACCGCCAAAGGCCGGAGTAGCATAAGTCTGGGTGCGCTTGTCCGTGTCGCGGTCAGCCATGATGAAGTAATCGCCGCCCTGCTGGAGCGTCAGCTCGGCGGCCCGATAGAGCAAATATTTTTCGACCGTATCGCGAGACG
>JBDSKT010000001.1:0-4133 GCA_039916765.1 Sphingomonas sp. | reverse complement strand
AGGGGCGACCGCAACGGAGTCCCCTACTTTGGCCCGGAAGTTTCTTTATGTCATCGCCCTCCTCATCGTGCTGACCATCGCCGGCGCATTCGCCTATCGCTTTTTTGGCGAGCAGATTATGCGCATGACCCTGGTGCCGAGCACGGCATTCCAGCCGCAGCCCGAGCTTGCGCGCAACGCCTATGCCGACGCCAAGATGTGGATCGCGCGGCCTGGCTTGCCGGGCGATCCCGCGCTTTGGACTCCGGCCGGGTATCAACCGGCCACCGCGCCGCCAGCGGCGGTGTTCTTCATCCACCCCACCTCGTATCTCGGGCGGGCGCACTGGAACGCCGCGCTGGATGACGCGGAGGCCAATGCGCGTGCCGAGCTGTTCCTGCGGGGCCAGGCGACCGCTTTCAACGAAATCGGTCAAGTTTGGGCTCCACGCTATCGCCAGGCAGCATTTGGCGCGTTCCTGACGGACAAGCCCGAGGGGCAGCGCGCGATCGACCTCGCCTATCGCGATGTGACGGCGGCGTTCGAACAATTCCTGAAGGAGGTCGGCGACCGGCCAATCGTTCTTGCCGCGCACAGCCAGGGCGCACTGCACCTGATGCACCTACTGCGCGACCGGGTGGCCGGCACGCCGCTCGCGAAGCGGATCGTCGCCGCATATGTCGTCGGCTGGCCGATCTCGAAAACCGCCGACCTGCCCCAAATGGGCCTGCCTGAATGCACCGATGCCAGTCAGACCGGATGCATCCTGTCATGGCAAAGCTATGCCGATCCTGCCGACCCATCAGCGACGTTCGACAAGATCGACGCGTCGGTCGGACTAACCGGTGCGAGCCGCAAGGGCACCGCGTTCGTCTGCACCAATCCAATCACCGGCACCGCCGGCGCTCGGGCGCCCGCCGCCGACAATATCGGTACGTTGATCCCGTCCGCCGATTTGTCGAGGGCAACGATCGTCGCGGGCAAGGTCGGTGCACGTTGCGAGGGGCGCGGCATCCTGATGATCGGCGAGCCGATCGCGCTCGGCGGATATGTCCTGCCGGGCAACAACTATCACGTTTACGACTACAGCCTGTTCTGGGCGAACATCCGCGCCGACGCGGCCCGGCGGCTGGCGGCGTTCGGTTCGAGATGATCACTGCAGACCGCGCCCCGTTCCGCGCAGTGCTGCCGGCCGGGGGGCGACTGATCGGGCTGGACGTAGGGACGAAAACGATCGGAACGGCGCTGTGCGATGCCGGATGGAGCTTCGCCAGCCCTGCGCAATTGATTCGCCGCACGAAGTTCCAAAAAGACAAGACCGCGATGATCGCGCTGATCGAAGCGCAGCAGGTTAAGGGGATCGTGATCGGTCTGCCTCTGCATCTCGACGGAAGCGAGAGCCCGCGCAGCCAATCGACCCGCGCCTTTGCCCGCAATATGGAAGATGTGGCGCTGCCGATCCTGCTATGGGACGAACGCTGGTCCACTGTGGCGGCAGAACGCGTGCTGATCGAGCAGGATTTCAGCCGTGCCCGACGCGCCGAGATGATCGACAAGATGGCCGCCGCGCACATCCTGCAAGGCGCGATCGACGCGCTGGTGAGCGCCTGAGCTTGCGCCGCCGCCTCGCGCTCGCTACCGCACGCCTTTAATGTCAGCGCTCGATCATCGCCCCGCCGCCCTCATCGCAGGCGGCGCCGTTTTCCCGCATCGCAACCTGACCGGGATCGGCGGGCTGCAGCCCCACGAAATCGTTTTCCTGCTCGACGAAGCCGAGCGTTGGGTCGAGGCGAACCGTACGCATGCCGCGCCCGACAAGCGGCTCGCCGGGCTGACGCTGATCAACGCGTTTTTCGAGAATTCCACCCGCACGTTGCTGTCGTTCGAGATTGCGGGAAAGCGCCTTGGCGCCGACGTGGTCAATATGCATGCCGCGCGAAGCTCGGTGAAAAAGGGTGAGACGCTGCTCGATACGGCGATGACGCTGAACGCGATGCGCGCGGACATGATCGTCATCCGCCACATGAGCTCGGGTGCAGTGCGATTGATCGCCGACAAAGTCGATTGCCCGGTGCTGAACGCGGGCGACGGCAGTCATGAACACCCCACCCAGGCGCTACTCGACGCACTGACGATCCGGCGGCGGCGCGGGAGCGTGGCGGGGCAGCGCGTGGTGATCTGCGGAGACTTGCTCCACAGCCGTGTCGCGCGCTCGAACATCCTCGCGCTGACTGCGCTCGCCGCCGAGGTACGGGTATGCGCGCCGGCCACGCTTATGCCCGCCGCGATCGAGCGGATGGGCGTTACACCATTCACCGACTTCGACGTCGCGCTCGATGGGTGTGACGTGGTGATGATGCTGCGCGTGCAGAATGAGCGCATGGGCGGCGGTTTCATCCCGTCGAACCGCGAATTCCACCTCCGCTACGGGCTCGACGCCGCTCGCCTCGCACGCGCCAAGCCCGACGCGCTGGTGATGCACCCTGGACCGATGAACCGCGGCGTCGAGATCACTTCCGCCGTTGCCGATCACCCGACACGCTCGGCGATCACCGAGCAAGTCGAGATGGGGGTCGCGGTGCGCATGGCGTGTCTCGACGTCCTGACGCGACGCTCGCGCGGCGTGGAGGGCTGGGCGTGATCCGCGCGTTCCGTCTTGCCGATGGATCGTTGCCGCTGGTGATCGAGGGCGAGACGATCGCCGCCATCGACGCGGCGGCGGCGCCCGCCGACGCGGAAATAGTGGAGTGCAAACGCGGCGCGATCGTCGTTCCGGCCATCATCGACCTCGGCGTGTTCGTGATCGACCGCGCGGCATGTCGCGCGGGCGGGATCGCGCGCGTAGGACTAATGCCCGATCAGTCGCCAGTGCTCGACGACCCGGGCATCATCCAACGCGCCGCCTATATGGGCAAGCCGGACTTATGGATCCACCCGATCTCAGCGGCGACGCGGGGGCTGAACGGCATCGACCTCGCCGAAATCGCCATAGCACGCGATGCGGGAGCGAAGGCGGTGGCGACGGGGCGGCGCTGGATCGCTGATTCGGGGGTCATGCGCCGCGTACTGGCCTATGCAGCCGATTGCGGGATGACGGTGATCGCGCATGCCGAGGATGCTGGGCTGATCGGCGATGCCGTCGCCACCGATGGCGAAACCGCGACCCGGCTAGGCCTGCGCTCCGCATCGGCGACCGCCGAAGCGCTCGCGATCGCGCGCGACCTGCTGCTCGCCGAGGAAACCGGCGCGGGGCTACATTTCCGCCAGGTGACGACCGCGGCGGGATTCGACCTCGTCCGCCGCGCCAAGGCACGGGGTTTGCCCGTCACGTGCGGGATCACCCCCGCCCATCTCTTCCTGTCCGACATCGCGATGAGCGATTTCCGCACCTTCGCGCATCTGTCGCCGCCGTTGCGCGGCGAAGACGACCGGCAAGCGGCGCTGGCGGCGATTGGCGACGAAACAGTCGATGTCCTGTGTTCGGGGCACGATCCGCGCGAGCCCGAGGAAAAGCGCCTGCCCTTCGCCGATTCGCAGCCCGGCATGTCCGGCGCGGAAACGTTGCTGGCGCTGTCGCTCGGGTTGGTGCGCGATGGGATCGTTCCGATGGCACGACTTTTCGAAATGCTGGCCGCCAACCCCGCGCGTATTCTGGGGCTGGACAGCGGACGGTTGCTACCCGGCGCGCCCGCTGATGTCATGATCCTCGACCCCGACGCACCCTGGCAAATCGACGCCGATCGAATGACGTCGGCTGCCGGCAACACGCCGTTTGACGGGTTGCCGGTCCAGGGCAAGGTGCTCCGCCTTTACAAGGGCGGGCGCGAGATCGGTTGATGCCTCAGCGCGACGCGAGTTTATTGCCGCTCGCGTTCCACGCCGCCATTTGATCGCCGGCCGCAGTGCGCACGAAGCAACGTCCGCCCCTGGCGCGGTAGCCGTGGCAAACCGCGTCGGCATCGTGCCGTGTGAAGCCGCCGATCGAGAGGCGGTAAAAATTCGCGCCGTTAGCAGCGAAGTTCATGCCGGACGGTGTGTGCCCAGCGAAGCGGCGCGCCATGCGACCCCAGGCATCCTTGGCAACGGCGGCGTTCTCATAGGCACCCAGCTGGACGTAGAAATCTCCCTTGGCCAAGACCTTGGCAACGGGCGAT